>NZ_JBHVDI010000023.1:0-33682 GCF_042802875.1 Kocuria sp. NPDC057446
GCAGGGACCCCGGCGGCGGACTCGCCCCGGAGGAAGTACGCGCCGACGGAGCCGGCGAGGGTGGCGAAGACGGCCACCGAGTAGAGCGCCAGCACCACCTCGAGCACGCGGGGGAAGCCGCCCTGCGCCCCGAGCTCCCGGCCCGTGACGGTGGACATCGCCGCGTCGGAGAGCGCGGGGCCGTATCCCGCGTAGTGGCCGAGGACGTACAGCAGCTGGCTCGAGACCAGGACGACGACGCCGGTGACCGCCGCGAGCCACCCGATCCGGCTGGACAGCAGCTTCCCCGCGGAGCGCGAGCCGCGCACCCCGGCCGAGAGCACGCTGCCCGCCCTCGTCAGCCGGGTGAGCCGGAGCAGCCGGGCGGCCTGCAGCGCACGGACGAAGCGCAGGAAGGGCAGCAGCAGGAACAGCACCTGCCACCAGTTGCGCCTCCAGAACCGGGCCGAGAAGCGGGCGACGTAGGCCCGGAGCAGGAACTCGCCGACGAACACGGCCCAGAAGAGCCAGCCCACCACGTTGAGGACGGCCACGAGCCCGGGGTCCTCGGCGAGCAGCTGGCCCAGCACCACGAACAGGAACAGGATCCCCAGCACGCCCATCGGCCGGTCGAGCCGGCGCGCGAGCCCCTCTGCCAGACCGAGCTGCTCGTCCTCGTCGGCCGGCCGTCGGTCCGCGCGCCGGATGCTGTCCTCCCGTTCCACTGCTGTCCTCTCCGTCACGCCGGCCCTCGCGCCGGCCTCTCCCAGGGCCCACGGTAGGCCACGCACGCGTGCAGCGGCGCCGTGATGGTGGCCCGCGCGGGCCCGTTGAGCACGGGTTCGCCGTTCTCGCCCCTGCCTCCCGCGGGACGCCCCGGGGCGGCTGCGACGCCGAGTTCGTCGAGTTCGACGGCGGCCACGCCGTGCCGCCGGGCATGGCGGAACGGCGTGGCCGCGCTGGGACGGGCCGCTGGGCGAGGCGCGCCCTGACGTGACCGACTGCACGAAGTGCAATCTTGCACGGTGTGCACTCTTGCACCTAGTGTAACTATCTGTGACGCACCTGCCCGCCGAACCCGCCCAGCACCGCCCCCCGGAGGACCGGAGGGAGGCGGTGAAGTACCACAACCGCCGCGCCATCATCGACGCCGCCGCCGCGCTCGCCGCCGAGCGCGGACTGGGCCGCTTCACCGTCAACGACCTCGCCGAGCGGGCCGGGGTCTCCCGGCGCACGATCTTCAACCACTTCGCCTCCGCGGACGACGCCGTCTACGCGCGCTTCAGCGAGCTGCTCGGGGTGTTCGTCGACAACTTCGCCCGCGTCGTCGAGGCCACCCCGCCGCCCGCGAACCCCAGCCCCGGGGCCGCCCTCGAGCAGCTGGCCGACGTCATCGAGCGCACCGAGCTCGTCCCGGCGATGTGCCACATCGCCCACCTCATGGGGGCGAGCGAGGACAGCCCCATCACCGCGATGTGGGCGCACGAGGTGTTCCAGACCCTCACCGCCCGGCTGGCCGCCGAGATCACCGACCGGGTCCCCGGCGCGCCCTCCTTCACGGTCGACCTGCTCGCCAGCCTGCTGCTGCACGCCCTGGCCGTCGCGTTCGAGCGCTGGGCCGAGGAGACCGGCGCGGTGGACACCCCGGACAGCCGCGCGACCTGGCACCGGCTGCTGCGCACCGTCGTGGACCGCCTGCGCCACGGCTTCGCGGACTGACCCGTCCGACAGGGCACGCCCCCCCCGGGCACGACCCCCAGAGCACGACCGACAGAACTCGACCGACAGAAGAAGAGACATGGCACACCTGCTGTACCGACTCGGGCGCTTCGCCGCCCGCCGCGCCTGGGCCGTGGTCGCGGCCTGGGCGGTGGTCCTGCTCCTCGCCGGCGGCGCCTTCGCCGCCTTCGGCGGGCAGCTGACCAACGCGATCACCGTTCCCGGCACCGAGACCCAGCGGCTGGCCGACCGTCTGCAGGGCGAGCTGCCCGACGCCGGCCACGGCACCGGGCGGATCGTGTTCCAGACCGAGGACGGCGAGCCGTTCAGCGCCGGCCAGCGCGAGCAGATCGGGGAGGCGCTCGCCGCGGCGGAGGAGTCCCCCGGCGTCGACGGCGTCCTGGACCCGTTCGCCGCCCAGGACCAGCGCGAGGCCCAGGAGCAGCAGCTCGCGGACGGGCGCGAGCAGACCGCCGACGGCCGCGCGCGGCTCGACGCCGCCGAGGAGACGCTCGACGAGAACCAGGCCCGGCTCGACGCCGCCCGTGAGCAGGCCGAGCGGGCGGACGCCCCGGACCGGGTCCTGGACGAGCTCGACGGCCGCCAGGAGGCCCTCGACGACGGCCGCGCGGAGCTCGAGCGCAACCGGGCGCAGCTCACGGAGGGACTGCCCGAGATCGACCGCGGCGAGCGGATGATGGCCCTGGCCGAGGAGACCCGCACGGTCTCCGCGGACGGGACCGCCGCCATGGCCGTGGTGACCTTCACCGCGGAGCAGCAGGCGGTCACCGCCGAGGAGAAGGAGTCCCTCCAGGCCGCGGTGGACGGCACGGAGGTCGAGGACGTGCAGGTCGACTACTCCCTGGAGATCGCCCAGGACATCTCGCAGCTCGTCGGCCCTGCCGAGGTCATCGGCGTGGTCATGGCCGGCATCGTGCTGCTGGTCATGCTCGGCACCCTCGTGGCCGCGGGCCTGCCCATCCTGATGGCGCTCACCGGGGTGTCCGTCGGCGCCCTGGGCGTGCTGTCCTTCTCCGGGGTCCTGGACATGATGTCGGTGACCCCCATGCTGGGCGTCATGCTCGGACTGGCCGTGGGCATCGACTACTCGCTGTTCATCCTCAACCGGCACCGCCAGCAGCTGCTGGCCGGCACCGAGCTGCACGAGTCGATCGGCCTGGCCACCGGGACCTCCGGCAACGCGGTGGTCTTCGCCGGCCTGACCGTCATCATCGCCCTGGCCGCGCTCAACGTCACCGGCATCCCGTTCCTGGGCGTCATGGGCACCGCGGCGGCGGTCTGCGTGGCCGTGGCCGTGCTGATCGCCGTGACCCTCACCCCGGCGCTGCTGTCCCTGGTGGGCGGGCGGCTGCTCTCCGCCCGCGCCCGGGCCCGCGCGGACCGCCGGCCGGCCCACCTCGGTGAGCCCCGTCCCGGGGTCGCCACCCGCCACCCCGTGCTGACCCTCGTGGCCGGCGTGCTGGCGCTCGTCGTCGTCGCGCTCCCCGCGGCCTCGATGCGCCTGGGCCTGCCGGACGCCTCCTCGGAGCCCGAGGACTCCACCCAGTACCGCACCTACCAGGTCATCGACGAGAAGTTCGGCGCCGGCGCCAACGGCCCGCTGCTCGTCGTCGCCGACCTGCCGGAGGGCACGGACGAGGCCCGGGCCGCCGATCTGCAGCTCGCCGTGGGCGAGGAGCTCATGGCGGAGGACGACGTGGTCTCCGTGGTCCCGGCCGGGCTGTCCGAGGACCGCCGGACCGCCGCGTTCCAGGTCGTGCCCGCGGAGGGCCCGGCCGCGGAGTCCACCGAGGTGCTCGTCAACGACCTGCGCGCGCTGTCCCCCGCCCTGGAGGACGAGCTCGGGGTGCGCATCGGTGTCACGGGCCAGACCGGCGGCAACATCGACGTCTCCCAGCTGCTGGCCGACGCCCTGCCGCTGTACCTCACCGTGGTCGTCGGGCTGTCCCTGCTGCTGCTGGTGCTCGTCTTCCGCTCGATCCTCGTGCCGGTCGTGGCGACCGCCGGGTTCATGCTCTCCCTCCTCGCCGCGTTCGGCGCGGTGGTGGCGATCTACCAGTGGGGCTGGCTGGGCGGTCTCCTCGGCGTGCACGCGCCCGGGCCGGTGCTCAGCTTCCTGCCCACCATCCTGGTGGGCGTGCTGTTCGGCCTCGCCATGGACTACCAGCTGTTCCTGGTCTCCGGAATGCGCGAGGCGTTCGTGCACGGCCGCTCGGCGCGGGCCGCCGTGCAGGAGGGGCTCCAGGCGGGCCGGGCCGTGGTCACCGCGGCGGCGATCATCATGATCTCCGTGTTCGCCGGGTTCATGTTCTCCCACATGGCGATGATCCGGCCCTTGGGCTTCGGCCTCGCCTTCGGGGTGCTCGTCGACGCCTTCGTGGTGCGCATGACGCTGATCCCGGCGGTCATGCACCTGCTCGGCGACAAGGCCTGGTGGCTGCCCCGCTGGCTCGACCGGATCCTGCCCAACGTGGACGTCGAGGGCGACTCCCTGCGCCGCGACCGCACGCCCGTTCCGGCCGACCCGGCCGCCGCGGCCGGGCCGAGCGGCTGGGGCGACGCCGCGACGTGCCCGGAGGCCGAGCACGAGCTGGTCGGCGCCGGCCGCCGCGACTGACGCGCCGGCCGGCAGGCCCCGGCGACAGCGGCGCGTCCCTCCACCCGCAGCGGGTGGGGGGGCGCCGTCGTCGTGGTGGATCCGCCCGTGCTGCCGTCAGGCGATGCCGTTCTCCTGCAGCCACATCTCGAGCAGGCCCAGCTGCCACAGCACGTTGGAGCGCAGCGGTGTGTGGTGCTGGTTGGGGTCGGCCAGCAGGGTCTCCACCACCTCCGAGTTGTAGAGCCCGCGCCGCACCGCCGCCGGGTCCGTCAGGGCCGCCTCGACCCGGTCCAGGGTCCCGCCCTCGAGCGTGCGGATCGCCGGGACCGGGAAGTAGCCCTTCTTCCGGTCGATCACCTCGTCCGGGACGATGCCGCGCGCCGCGCGCTTGAGCACGCCCTTGCCGCCGTCGGCGAGCTTGAGCTCCGGGGGGATGCGCCCGGCGAACTCCACGAGCTCGTGGTCGAGGAACGGCACGCGCGCCTCGAGGCCCCAGGCCATCGTCATGTTGTCCACGCGCTTCACGGGGTCGTCCACGAGCATCACCGTGGAGTCGGTGCGCAGGGCGGCGTCCACGGCGGTCTCCGCGCCGGGGCGGCCGAAGTGGCGCTCGATGAACGCCGTGGGCGCGTCGTGGGTCGCCATCCACTCGGGGGAGAGGACCTTCGCGAGCCGGGACCACGGCCGGTCGAAGAAGGACTG
Source organism: Kocuria sp. NPDC057446 (assembly GCF_042802875.1). NCBI lineage: Bacteria > Bacillati > Actinomycetota > Actinomycetes > Micrococcales > Micrococcaceae > Kocuria > Kocuria sp. NPDC057446. Next base: position 5,021 of record NZ_JBHVDI010000023.1, read on the forward strand.
GGAGTAGGTCTTGCGGGCGTCGTCGCGCGCGACGTCGGCCAGCGGCGGGTACCAGTGGTAGCCGCCGAGCACCTCGTCCGCGCCCTGCCCGGACTGCACCACCTTGACGTGCTTCGAGACCTCCTCGCTGAGCAGGTAGAAGGCCACGCAGTCGTGGCTGATCATCGGCTCGCTCATCGCGGCGACCGTCCGGTCGATCGCCGGGACCAGGCGGGCGTCGTCGATCGCGATCTGGTGGTGGTCGGTGCCGAAGCGGCGGGCCACGAGGGACGAGAACTCGAACTCGTCCCCGGACTCCTCGCCCCGGGACTCGAAGCCGATGCTGAACGTCTGCAGGTCCTCCTGCCCGCTCTCCGCGAGCAGGGCGACGACGAGGCTCGAGTCGATGCCGCCGGACAGCAGCACGCCCACGGGCACGTCCGCCACCATGCGCCGCTTCACCGCGGTGCGCAGCTTCTCGACGAGCCCGTCCTGCCAGTCCTGCTCGGACCAGTCCGAGCGGTCCTCGTCCCGGGTGAACTCGGGGTTCCAGTACTCGAGGTCCGAGGCCGAGCCGTCCGGCTCGATCGTGCGCACGGTGGCCGGCGGCATCTTGCGCACGCCCTTGAGGATGGTGCGCGGCGCCGGGACCACCGAGTGGAAGGTGAGGTAGTAGGACAGGGCGGTGCGGTCGATCGAGGTGTCGACGTCCCCGGCCGTCAGCAGCGCCTGGACCGTCGAGGCGAACCGCAGCCGCGCCCCCGTGTGGTCCACGTAGAGGGGCTTGATGCCCAGCCGGTCGCGGGCCAGGACGGTGCGCCCGCTGGTGTGCTCGGTGACGGCGAAGGCGAACATGCCGTGGAAGTGGTAGACGCACTCCCGGCCCCAGTGGTGGTAGGCCTTCAGGGCCACCTCGGTGTCCGAGGTGGAGAAGAACTCGTAGCCCATCCCGCGCAGCTCCTCGCGCAGCTGCCGGTAGTTGTAGATCATCCCGTTGAACACGATCGACAGGCCCAGCCGGGAGTCCACCATCGGCTGCCCGCCCGAGGGGCTGAGGTCCACGATCTTCAGCCGGCAGTGGCCCATGGCCACCGGCCCCTGGGCCCACGCGCCCGATCCGTCCGGGCCGCGGCCGGACTGCACGCACGTCATGCGGTGGATCGTGCCGGGGTCCGCGGCCGCCCCGTCGAACCGGATCTCACCGGAGATTCCGCACATCAGCGCTCACCCCCGCTCCGGGGCGCAGGGCTGATCGGGACGGGAGTTCCGTGGCGCGACAGCATCCTTCCATGCTACGGGCTCGGGCCGGGGCGCCGCTCATCGGTGTGCTGCAGGCCGGGGTCCCGGCCGGGCGGCGGGTCACTCCGTCCGGTCGAGGCGCTCCAGCAGGTCCCGTCCCCGGCGCCGGGTCTCCTCCGTCACGCGGTCAGGCACCTCCGCCAGCCGCAGCGCCGCGTCCGCGATGCGGGCCGTCGCGTCCTCGGGCAGCCGCGGGGCCGTCCGCTGCCGCTGGAGGATGACGTTCTCCACGAGCCCCATGACCACGGCGGCGTCGAAGGGGGTGAGGGGGTGCCCGGCGGTCCGCTCCAGCAGCGTCCCGTAGATGCGCTCCAGCGCGTCCCGGTTCTCGTGGAACTCCTCGAAGCCCCCTGCGCGCAGCTCCGGGGCGAAGTAGAGGGCCCCGAGGTTCTGGGGGTCCGCCAGGAGCAGCCGGGTGTCCGCGCAGCACAGGGCCCAGAGCGTCACGTGCGCGGGGGCGTCCGCCGCCAGCAGCCGTTCGGCGATCCGGCGCGAGGGCAGCACGGTGCCGAGCACGAGGCGCAGCAGCACGTCCTCCTTGGAGCGGAACCAGTGGTAGACACTCGCCTGCTGGAGGCCCGCGGCCTCGGCGATGGCCCGGGTGCTCGTGCGGCCGAAGCCGTGGCGCACGAAGAGCTCTCCGGCGGCGTGGAGGATGTCCTGCTCGGCGCCGCGCCCGGTGGGGGAGGTGGTGCTCTTGCGCGGGCGTCCTCGGCTCTTCGTCACGCCACCGAACCTACCAATCCCGGCCGTCCCCGGGCCGGGACCGGAGTTACACGACCGAAACCGGCGCCGAACCGGGGGGAAACCCGGTCCTGTTTCTATATCTGTCAAGCGACAGAAAAGCCTCTCGGCAGAAGGAGCCGGCCATGACCGCCACCCAGACCACGTCCTCCACGGGGACCACCTCCGGAGCCCGGGCCCACGCCCGCGCCCAGGAGGGCACCGCCGTCGAGTGCCGCCCCACCGTCCCGGCCACGACCTGCACCGAGGCCCCGGCCCGGGTGGCCCCGCAGGACATCGTGTGGGCCGAGCGCGTGGCCGGCGGCAACTACACGCACAAGGTCCTGGACCGCGGCACCGCCGTGCGGCTCACCGACGTGCGGGGCGACGCCTGCGCCTCGGTCCTGCTCTACAACGCCTTCGAGCCCTTCGAGCGGCTCAACGTGGCCGACACCGTGAAGATCCAGTGGCAGGTCTACTCCGGCGCGGGCCAGGTGCTGCTCTCCGACCAGGGCCGCGCGATGGCCACGGTGGTCGAGGACAGCTCGGTCCGCCACGACGCCCTCTACGGCGCCAGCTCCCGGGCCCGCAACGAGGAGCGCTACGGGGACGGCCAGCCGCACGGGCCCAGTCCCGCCGGCCGCGAGCTGCTGGTCCTCGCCGGCGCCAAGCACGGGCTCTCCCGGCGGGACGTCGCCCCCTGCCTCTCCTTCTTCCAGGGCGTCGAGATCACCCCCTCGGGACACCCCGCGTTCACGGGCTCCGCCGGGGCGGGCGCGTCCCTGACCCTCGTCACCGAGATGCCATGCGTTCTGCTGCTCGCCAACGCCGCCCATCCGCTGGATCCGCGCGAGGAGTACGTCAGCACCCCGCTCGACGTCGTCGCCTGGCGCGCCCGGCCCACCACGCCCGAGGCCCCGGCCTGGAACTCCGCCCCCGAGCGCCGCCGCGCCTACCAGAACACCGCCGAGTACCTCCGAGCCCGCGGCCTGGCCTGAGTCCGCGCACGGAGAACAGCGACGAGACCAGCGACGAGAACGAGGAACCCCGCCATGACTGCTGCCAGCACCGCCCCCAGCACCGTCCCCTCCACCACCCCCACGGCCGTCCCGGCCGCCGGAGACCTCGCGTCCCGGTTCGGCGCCGAGCTCCGCCGCGAGACCGTGGCCCCCCGCGCCCCCTGGTCCGCCGTCCTGACGGCCGGCCAGGTGCTGACCATCGTGGACGTGGACGGCAACCAGGCCGTCGACTTCCTGGTCTACGACGCCGTGGACACCGCCCGGGCCTACAGCGCCCAGGCCACCCTGCAGGGCCAGGACAGCGTCTACCTGACCGCCGGCTCGGTGCTGCGCAGCAACGAGCACGACCCGCTGCTGACCGTCGTCGGCACGGACGTGGAGCGCCACGACACCCTCGGCGGCGCCTGCTCCAAGGAGTCCAACACCCTGCGCTACGGCCACCACACCTGGTCCCAGCACGGGTGCGCCGACAACTTCCTGACCGGGCTCTCCCAGTACGGCCTGGGCAAGCGGGACCAGGTCTCCAACGTCAACTGGTTCATGAACGTCCCGGTGGACCCCGACGGCGCGCTCGGCATCGTGGACGGCATCTCCGCGCCGGGGCTGTCGGTGAGCCTGCGGGCGGAGCGGGACGTGCTCGTCGTCGTCTCCAACTGCCCGCAGATCAACAACCCGTGCAACGGCTTCGACCCGTCCCGCGCCGAGATGATCGTCTCCGCCGGCACCTCCGTCACCACGACCGGGCAGGAGGCCTGAGCATGAGCGCCTTCGACACCGTCCTCGTGGCCAATCGCGGCGAGATCGCCGTGCGGATCATCCGCTCCGTCCAGGCCCTCGGACTGCGGGCCGTGGCCGTGTACTCGGACGCCGACCGCGGGGCCCTGCACGTCGCCGCCGCTGACGAGGCCGTGCACCTCGGGGCCTCGCCCGCCGCGGAGAGCTATCTGGACATCGGGAGGATCATCGCCGCGGCCCGGCGCACCGGGGCCGGGGCGATCCACCCCGGCTACGGCTTCCTCTCCGAGAACACCGAGTTCGCCGAGGCCTGCGAGGCCGCCGGGATCGCCTTCGTGGGCCCCACCGGCGAGCAGCTGCGGATCTTCGGGTCCAAGCACACGGCCCGGGACGCCGCCGTGGCCGCCGAGGTGCCCCTGCTCGCCGGGACCGGCCTGCTCGACTCCCTCGAGGACGCGCTCGCCCGGGCCGAGGGCATCGGCTGGCCCGTGATGCTCAAGGCCACTGCCGGCGGCGGCGGGATCGGCATGCAGGAGTGCCGCGACGCCGAGGACCTGCGCGCGGCGTGGGGGAGCGTCCGGCGCGTGGCCGGGGCGAACTTCTCCTCCGCCGGGGTCTTCCTGGAACGGCTCGTGGAGCGGGCCCGGCACGTAGAGGTGCAGGTCTTCGGCGACGGACGCGGCGACGTCCTGGTGGTCGGTGACCGCGACTGCACCCTCCAGCGCCGGCACCAGAAGGTGGTCGAGGAGGCCCCGGCCCCCGACCTCCCCGAGCACGTGCGCGCCACCATCCACGACGCCGCCCGGCGGCTGTGCGCGTCCGTGGCCTACCGCTCCGCCGGGACCGTCGAGTTCGTCTACGACCCCGTGCGCCAGGAGGCCGCCTTCCTGGAGGTCAACACCCGCCTGCAGGTCGAGCACCCCGTCACCGAGGCCGTCTACGGCGTGGACCTCGTGGCGTGGATGCTGCGCCTCGCCGGCGGTGACCGCACCATGCTGGACTGCGAGCTCGTCCCCCGCGGCGCCGCCGTGGAGGCCCGGGTGTACGCCGAGAACACCGACCTGGACAACCTGCCCAGCGCGGGCACCGTCACCGGCCTCGTGGTCCCGGACGGCCTCCGGGTGGACTCCTGGATCGAGGTCGGCACCGAGGTCAGCGCCTTCTACGACCCCCTGCTGAGCAAGTTCGTCGCCCACGGCGAGGACCGGGAGCAGGCGTGGGCGCGGCTGGCGGCGGCCCTCGAGCAGGCCCGGGTGCACGGCGTGGCCACCAACCTGGGCGTGCTGCGGGCGATCCCGCAGCTGCCCGCGGTGCGGGACGTGCAGCACTCCACCGCCACCCTGGAGGGCGTGCGCAGCGCCCAGCCGCGCCTCGAGGTGCTGCGCTCCGGGCTGCTGACCACCGTCCAGGACCGGCCCGGGCGGATCGGGTACTGGCCCGTGGGCATCCCGCCCTCGGGCCCCATGGACGAGCTGTCCTTCCGGCTGGGCAACGAGTCGCTGGGCAACCCCGAGCGCGCGGCCGGCCTCGAGGTGACGGCGGCCGGGCCGACCCTGCGCTTCCACACGCCGAGCCGGGTCATGGTGACCGGCGCCCCCGTCGAGGTCCTGGTCAACCGGGAGCCCATGGCGCAGTGGACCGTGCTCGGGCTGGCCGCCGGCGACGTCCTCGCGATCGGCCGCGCCGAGCAGGGCATGCGCGCCTACCTGCTCGTGGAGGGCGGACTGGACGTGCCGCTGGTGCTGGGCTCCGCCGCGACCTTCGTGCAGGGCGAGATCGGCGGCGCCGCCGGCCGCGCCCTGGCCCCCGGCGACGTCCTCGGGATCAGCACCCCGGCCGTGCCCCACGAGGTGGCCGACGTCCCGCTGGCCGAGCGCCCGCAGGTGGGCGCCTACTGGGAGATCGGCGTCCTGGAGGGCCCGCACGCCGCCCCCGAGTTCTTCACCGTGGCCGACATGGAGGAGTTCTACGCCGCCGACTGGGAGGTGCACTTCAACTCCGACCGCACCGGTGTGCGCCTGGTGGGCCCCAAGCCCGCGTGGGCCCGCCGCGACGGCGGCGAGGCCGGTCTGCACCCCTCCAACATCCACGACACCCCCTACGCCGTGGGCGCGGTGGACTACACCGGCGACATGCCCATCCTGCTCGGCCCCGACGGCCCCAGCCTGGGTGGGTTCACGTGCCCGGCCACGGTGGCCGAGGGCCAGAAGTGGAAGCTGGGCCAGCTGCGCGCCGGGGACCGGGTGCGCTTCGTACCCATCACCCAGGCCCAGGCCGCGGAGCTGCGCCGCGAGCCCCGGGCCCGGGTGACCCCGGGCCGGGACGCCGTGGTCGACGGCGGCGTGGTCACCTCCGTGCCCGCGAGCGCGGACCGCCCCGCCCTGACCGTGCGGCGCAGCGGCGACGCCAACGTGCTGGTCGAGTACGGCGAGATGACCCTGGACATCGCCTCCCGGATGCGGATCGAGGCGCTGCGCCGTGCCCTGCAGCAGCAGGTCGACGAGGGGACGATGCCCGGCGTGCTGGAGATGACCCCGGGCATCCGGTCCCTGCAGGTCCACCTCGACCCCGACCGGCTCGGCCTGGACGAGGTGCTCGGGCGGGTGCTGGTCCTCGACGCCGCGCTGCCGCCCACGCACGACCTGCGGCTGCCCAGCCGCACCGTGCACCTGCCGATGTCCTGGGACGACCCCGCCACCCGCGAGGCCATCCGGCGTTACGAGAAGGGCGTGCGCGACGACGCCCCGTGGTGCCCCTGGAACATCGAGTTCATCCGCCGGATCAACGGCCTGGACTCGGTCGAGGACGTCCGCTCGGTGCTCTTCGACGCCGAGTACCTGGTCCTGGGCCTGGGCGACGTCTACCTGGGCGCCCCCGTGGCCACCCCGGTGGACCCCCGGCACCGGCTGGTCACCACGAAGTACAACCCGGCCCGGACCTGGACCCCGCAGAACGCCGTGGGCATCGGCGGGGCGTACCTGTGCATCTACGGCATGGAGGGCCCCGGCGGCTACCAGTTCGTGGGCCGGACCACCCAGGTGTGGTCCACCCACCGGCAGCGCGGGCCCTACGAGGACGGCACCCCCTGGCTGCTCCGCTTCTTCGACCGGATCAAGTGGTACCCGGTGTCCTCCGAGGAGCTGGCGGAGATGCGCGCGGACATGGCCGTGGGCCGGCTCCCGCTGCGGATCGAGGAGGGCGAGTTCTCCATGGCCGACTACCAGGCCTTCCTCGCCGAGCACCGGGAGGACATCGACGCCTTCGAGGCCCGCCGCGGGGCGGCCTTCGACGACGAGCGCCGGGCGTGGGAGGAGGCCGGCGAGTTCGAGCGGGTCGCCGCCCTCGCGGACGTGGCCGTGGCGGAGGACCTCGCCGTGGTGATCCCCGACGGGTGCGAGGGCGTCGAGGCGCAGTTCGCCGCGAACGTCTTCCGCGTGGACGTCCGGGTGGGCGAGCGGGTGCGGGAGGGCCAGACCCTGATGGCGGTCGAGGCCATGAAGATGGAGGCCCCCGTGACCGCGCCGGCGGACGGCGTGGTGCACAGCATCGTCGTCGAGCCCGGTGCCCACGTGGGCCCGGGCGCCGTCCTGGCCGTGGTCCGCACGGCCGCCCCCGCACCCGCCGGCCCCGCACCGGCCGACCCAGTGCCGGCTGGCCCGGCCCCGGCCACCGAGACGGTCTGAGCCCCGGACCCCACGCCACCCCCGAGGAGAGCACGCATGACGACGACAGCAGAGACCGCAGCACCACCGGACGGCGCCCGGGCCCCGGACGCGGCGGAGCGCACCGCCCACGAGCTCGTGGCGCGGCGCTACCGCCTGATCGAGGAGGCGGACCGGCCGGAGGCGTGGATCGGCCTGCGCCACCGGCGGGACGTGGCCGAGGACGTCGCCCGGGCACTGACCGCCCGGGCCGCCGGTGAGCACCTGCCGCTGGCCGGGACCCTGTTCGCGGTGAAGAACAACATCGACGTGGCCGGCCTGCCCACCACGGCCGCGTGCCCGGCCTACGGCTACGAGCCGCCGCGCGACGCCGTGGTGGTCCGCCGGCTGAAGGAGGCCGGCGCGGTGGTGCTGGGCAGCACCAACCTCGACCAGTTCGCCACCGGGCTGGTCGGCACCCGCAGCCCGTACGGCGCGGTCCGGCACGCGGAGGACGCCGCGCGGATCTCCGGCGGGTCCTCCAGCGGCTCGGCGGTGGCCGTGGCCCTCGGCCTCGTGGACTTCGCCCTGGGCACCGACACCGCCGGCTCCGGGCGGGTGCCCGCCGCCCTGCACGGGCTGTACGGGGTCAAGCCCACCAAGGGCCTCGTGCCCTCCACCGGCGTGGTGCCCGCGTGCCGCAGCCAGGACGTGGTGACCACCATGGCCCGGGACCTCCGCCTCGCCCGTCTCGCCGCGGACGTCATGGCCGGGCCCGACGACGGCGACGCCCGCTCCCGGCCTCCCGCCGCGCCGCGGCCGGCCCGGCTGGAGCGCGTCGTCGGCTTCGCCGCGCCCGAGCAGCTGGGGGATCTCGCCCCCGGCTGGGCCGAGGCCTACGCCGCCGCCGTGGGGCGTTTCGCGGACCGCGGGTTCCGCGCCGTGCCGGTCGACATCGAGCCGTTCCTCGCGGCCGCGGCCCTGCTCTACGACGGCGCGTTCGTCGCCGAGCGCTGGGCGGCCGTCGGCGCGTTCGTGGACGCCCACCCGCAGGACGTGGACCCCACGGTCGGGCGCATCATCACCGGCGCGAAGGACCTCCCCGCGCACCGGGTCTTCGCCGACCAGGAGGTCCTTGACGGCTGCGCCCGCCGGGCCCGGCAGGTGTTCGGGGCGCTCGACGCCCTCGTGCTGCCCACCACCACGTTCCACCCCACCCTCGCGGAGGTCGCCGCCGACCCCGTGGGCGCCAACAGCCGGATGGGGCGGTTCACCAACTTCGTGAACCTGCTCGACCTCGCCGCGCTCGCGGTCCCGGCCGGCCGGGTGGACGGCCTGCCCTTCGGCGTGCAGCTCGTGGGCGACACGTTCCAGGACGACCGGCTCGTGGACGTGGCCCGGGAGGGCGGCTTCGGTGGCTGCTGATCCCGTGCCCGCGCCGGCCGCGCCCGGCGCCGCGGAGCTGCTGCTCGTGGTCGCGGGCGCCCACCTGCGCGGCCAGCCGCTCAACCCGCAGTTGCTCGACCTGGCCGCCCGCTTCGTGGAGACCACGGCCACGGCGGCCGCGTACCGGATGTTCGCCCTGGACACCGTGCCCGCCAAGCCCGGGGTGCTCCGCGTCCCGGACCGCGGCGCGGCCCTGGCCGTGGAGGTCTGGGCACTGGACGCCGCGGCCTTCGGCACCTTCGTGGCCGGTCTGCCCGCCCCCATGGCCGTCGGCAAGGTCGAGCTCGCCGACGGCCGGGAGCTGCCCGGGTTCCTGGTGGAGCCCTTCGCGCTCGAGGGCGCCGAGGACATCACGGACCACGGCGGCTGGGCCGCGTACCGGGCGGCCGTGGCCTGAGCCGCGCGGGCAGGCCGCGGCCCTGGTCGGACGGCTCCGGAGTGGGTAACGTGCGGGGCACGAGGGACAGGGCCGTCCGGCGCTCCCGTCGGCGACCGCAGGCCGTGCCCGCACCCCGGACCGATCCGCTCGGCAGGAAGGACGTGCGCGATGCAGTTCGATCTGGAGGAGACCGCCCAGCGGGTCGAGGAGCAGGTCGACCAGCTGTCCCGGCTGTGCCGGGACGACCGCCGGGGATGGACGCGCCAGGTCTTCAGCGAGCCCTACCGGGAGTCCCGCGAGTGGGTCGCCGCCCGGATGCGGGACGCCGGGCTGGAGGTCCACCGGGACGCGGCCGGGAACCTGGTCGGCCGGCTCCCCGGCGCCCGGCCCGCCGCGCCCGCGCTGATGACCGGCTCCCACACGGACACCGTCGACGGCGGCGGGCGCTTCGACGGCGTCGTCGGCGTGCTGGCGGCCGTCGAGGTCGCCCGGGCCGTCCGGGACTCGGGGACCCCGCTCTCCCGGGACCTGCTGGTCGTCGACTTCCTCGGCGAGGAGCCCAACGACTTCGGCCTCAGCTGCCTGGGCAGCCGGTCCCTGGCCCGGGAGCTGACGGCCGCCGATCTCGACCGCCGGAACGGGGCCGGGCGGAGCCTGGCCAGGACCTACGAGGACTTCGGCCTCGACCCCTCCGCCGTGCTGCGGCCCGCCCGTCCCGGTCCGCTGCACGCCTTCGTGGAGCTGCACATCGAGCAGGGCCCGGCACTCGAGCAGGGCGGGGAGCAGATCGGCGTGGTGACCTCCGTCTGCGGCATCGAGCGCTTCGTGGCCCACTTCGCCGGCCGGGAGGATCACGCCGGCACGCGGCCCGTCGCCGACCGGCAGGACGCCCTGGTGGCCGCCGCCGAGGCCGTCCTGGCCGTGCGCCGCGAGGGCTGCGGGGCACCCGGTCACGGCGTGGCGACCGCCACGCACGCCGACAACCGCTCGCCGTCCCCCAATGTGGTCCCCAGCGCGGTCGACCTCCGGGGCGAGCTGCGCAGCATCGACCGCTCGTGGCTGTCCGGGGCCCGCCGGAGACTCGGGGAGACCGTGCTCGCCGCGTCCCGCGGCTACGGCGTCGACGTCGAGTTCGACTGGACGACCGACAACGAGGTCGTCGACGCCGACCCGCGCGCCCACGACGTCGTCGCCGCGACGGCGGACCGGCTCGGGTACTCCTGGCGGCCGATCCCCAGCGGCGCCACGCACGACGCCGTGCACATGGCGGCCCTGGCCCCGATGGCGATGATCTTCGTCCCCTCCCGCGACGGCCGCAGCCACTGCCCCGAGGAGTGGACCGACCCTCTGGAGATCGGCCGGGGCGTGCACGTCCTCGGCGAGACCCTCCGGGCCCTCGACACGGCGCCGCTGTGACGACCCCCGGCCGCCGGGCCCTCCGGACGGCCACCACCCGAGCACGTCGTCCCCGGAACGGAGGCTCCCCATGACCGCGCTGTCCGACTACGTCAACACGCCCTTCCTGTGGTTCTGCGCCCTGGCGGTCTTCGCCGTCATCATCGTGCAGACCGTCATCTACGTGCGCGCCGCCCGGCTCGTGGGCCCCGACGTCGGCTTCACCCGCCAGGACCTGCGCCAGTCCTTCCGCTCGGGCGGTGTCGCCGCGATCGGCCCGTCGCTCGCCGTGGTCGTCGTGGCGGTCGCCCTGCTCCCGCTGTTCGGCGCCCCGGCCGTGCTGGTGCGGATCGGACTGGTCGGCTCGGCCGCGACCGAGACCTCCTCGGCCAACCTCGCCGCCGGCACCCTGGACGCCGAACTGGGCGGGGCCGGCTGGACGCCGGAGGTCTTCACCGTGGCCTTCCTGGCCATGAGCCTCTCGGGCGGGCTGTGGATGCTGTCGACGCTGATCCTCACCCCCCTGCTCAAGCGGGGGGACGTCAAGCTCCGGGCGGTGAACCCGGCGCTGATGGCCATCGTGCCCTCGGCCGCGCTGCTGGCCGCGTTCGCCTCCCTGGGCATCGCCGAGCTCCCCAAGAGCTCCGTGCACATCCTGACGGTCGTGGTCTCCGCCATCGTGATGGCCGTGTGCCTGCTGCTCGCGCGGGCGCTCCGGGCGCCGTGGCTGCGGGAGTGGGGGCTCGGCTTCTCGATCATCATCGGCCTCGTCGTCGCCTACTTCGCCCACGGCGCCGGCATGGGCCCCGCGGCCTGACCGCCCCGAGACCCCGAAGGAGTCGTCATGGCCTCGTCCACCGGCACGTCACCCACCGCCTACGCCGTCTACGACCGCACCACGTCCCGCTGGGGACGGCTCACCATGATCGTGGGACTGCTGTTCTCCTACGCCGGCCCGGTGTACCTGCTGCTCTTCTCCGGACTGGAGATCCCGCTGTCCGACGTGCTGACCGCCTTCCTGGCGGTGGCGGCGGTCTTCGCGATCCTCGCCGTCGTCGAGCCCATCACCTACTACCCGGTCCTGGGGCCCGCCGCGATGTACCAGGCCTTCATGATCGGCAACATCGCGAACAAGCTGCTGCCCTCGGCGATCGTGGCCCAGGCGGCCATCGGCGCGAAGCCCGGGACCCGGCGGGCCGAGCTGGCGGCCGTCATGGCCATCTGCGGCGCGGCCGTGGTGCACATCGTCTCTCTGCTGCTGTTCGTCGGGATCCTCGGCACCTGGCTGGTCAGCGTGGTCCCGGAGCCCGTCGTCGAGGTGGCGCGGCTCTACATCTTCCCGGCCATCATCGGCGCGGTGGTCGTCCAGCTCGCCGCCTACGTGAAGCAGCCGCGGATCCTGCTCATCGCCCTCGCCGTGGGGGCGGTCGTCCAGCTGCTGCTGGTGCCCGTCCTGGGCACCACGTTCCGGAACTTCGCCACGGCCGTGGTGGTCCTGGCCACCATGGTCCTGGCGTGGGTGCTCCGCGACCGGAAGGCCGAGCACGCCGCGCCCGGGGACGAGAGCCTGCCGTGACCACACGGGCCGCTTTCCCCGAGATCCCCGCCCCGCACCCCGCCCACGAGAGGACGTCATGACCACGACCCTGCCCGAGATCCCCGCCGAGCTGCGCGAGGACCTGCACACCCTGTACCGCCACCTGCACGGCGCCCCCGAGCTGTCCATGCAGGAGCACGGGACCGCCGCGCTGATCGAGCAGCGCATGGAGGCCCTCGGCTGCGAGACGTTCCGCTGCGGCGGCACCGGCGTCGTCGCCGTGCTGCGCAACGGCGAGGGGCCGGTGGTCGGCTTCCGGGCGGACACCGACGCCCTGCCCGTGGCGGAGGACACCGGCCTGGACTACGCCTCGACCGCCCGCGGCGTGCTGCCCGACGGGACCGAGGTGCCCGTCATGCACGCGTGCGGGCACGACACCCACATCACGAGCGCCGTCGGGGCGGCCACCCTGCTGGCCGGTGCCCGCGACGCCTGGGCCGGGACCGTGGTCTTCCTCTTCCAGCCGGGCGAGGAGACCGCCGAGGGCGCGATGGCCATGCTGCGGGACGGCCTGTGGGACCGCGCCCCCCGCCCCGAGATCGTCTACGGGCAGCACGTCTGGCCCGGCCGGGCCGGGCAGGTGGAGCTCACCAGCGGCCCGGCCATGGCGATGGCCGACGGCTGGAAGGTCACGGTCCACGGCCGGGGCGGACACGGCTCCCGCCCCGAGGACACGATCGACCCGGTGGTGCTCGCCGCCCACATGGTGGTGCGGATCCAGAGCATCGTCTCCCGCGAGATCCCCGCCCAGCAGGCGGCGGTGATCACGATCGCCAGCTTCCACGCCGGGCTCAAGGAGAACATCATCCCGGCGGTCGCGGAGTTCACCGTCAACGTCCGCAACCTGGACGCCGAGGTCCGGGAGCAGGTGCTGGCCGCGCTGCGGCGGGTCATCCGCGGGGAGGCCGTGACCTCCGGGGCCCCGGAGCCCCGGATCGACGAGATCTACACCTTCCCGCTCCTCGTCAACGACCCGGCCGAGACGGACGCCCTGCGCACCGTGCTCGGGGCGGCCCTCGGCCCGGAGAACGTCCTCGACCGCCCCGCGCAGATGGGCAGCGAGGACTTCGGCCACCTGCCCGACGCCATCGGGGTGCCGGGCGTGTACTGGTTCTTCGGCGGGATGCCCGACGAGGCGGTCGACGGCGACACCCCGGTGCCGACCAACCACTCCCCGTTCTTCGCCCCCGTCCTGGAGCCCACGCTCGGCACCGGGGTCACGGCGGCGGTCAGCGCGATCCTCTCCCGCGTGGGCGCCCGATGACGGGGGGCACGGGGACCACCGAGCTGCTCCGGCTCTCCGCCCGGGAGCTCGCCGCGGCGGTCCGGACGCGCACGGTCTCGGCGCGGGAGGTGCTCGAGGCCCACTTCGCACGGATCGACGCTGTGAACCCCGCCGTGAACGCCGTGGTCACGCAGGTCCGCGAGCAGGCCCACGCGGCCGCCGCCCGCGCCGACAAGCTCACCGCGGCCACTCCCGCGGACGAGCTGCCGCCCCTGCACGGGGTGCCGATGACGCACAAGGACACCCACGCCACCGCAGGGATCCGCACCACCTCCGGCTCCCCGGTGTTCGCCGAGCACGTCCCGGAGCACGACGACCTGATCGTCGCGCGGTTCGCGGCGGCCGGGGTGATCAGCACCGGGAAGAACAACGTGCCCGAGTTCGCGGCCGGCTCGCACAGCTTCAACGAGGTCTTCGGCACCACCCACAACCCCTGGGCGCTGGACCGCAGCGCGGGCGGCTCCAGCGGCGGGGCGGCCGCGGCGATCGCGGCCCGGATCCAGCCCCTGGGGGACGGCTCCGACATGGGCGGGTCCCTGCGCAACCCGGCCGCGTTCTGCAACATCGCCGGCTTCCGGCCCTCCGCCGGGGTGGTGCCCTCGGCTCCCGCGGGCAACGCCTGGGCGTGGCTGGGCCGCTCCGGTCCGCTCGCCCGCAGCGTGGACGACCTCGCCCTGGCCATGTCCGTGCTGGCCGGACCGGACCCGCGGATCCCGCTGGACTGCCCGGCGCCGCGCACGGGGTTCCGGGCGCTCGCCGCGGAGGACCCGCCCGATCCGGGGACCCGTCCCCTCGCCGGCGTCCGGATCGGGCTCAGCACGGACCTCGGTCTCGGCGTCCCGGTGGAGCCGGAGGTCCTCGAGGTGCTTGCTGCCCAGGCGCGGGTGTTCGAGGAGCTCGGGGCGGTGGTCGAGGAGGCCGTCCCGGACCTGCGCGACGCCGACGAGGTCTTCGACGTGACCCGGGCCTTCGACATGGCCGTGAACCTGCGCGCGGTGGTCGCGGAGCACCGGGAGCTCGTGAAGCCGGAGATCGTGTGGAACGTCGAGAAGGGACTGGCCCTGACCGCCGAGCAGCTCATGGACGCGGCCCTGGCCCGCACGCGCCTGCACGAGGCGGTGCGCGCGTTCTTCGACCGCTGGGACGTGCTGCTGACGCCCACCTCCCAGGTGCTGCCGTTCCCGTCCGAGGAGCGCTGGCCCCGCGCGGTGGCAGGTGTGCCGATGGAAACATATGTCGAGTGGATGCGCTCGGCCAGTCTCATCTCGGCCACCGGGTGCCCGGCCGTCTCGGTGCCGGGCGGCTTCAGCCCCGGCGGTCTGCCCGTGGGGCTGCAGCTCGTCGCCGCGCACGGGCGCGACGTCGAGCTGCTGCGGACCGCCCGCGCGTACGACCACGCCACCCGGCACGGGGAGGCCGTGCCGCGGCTCTGAGCCGCGGCCCGGCGGCTCGGTGGCCCGGCGACCGGTCGGTGCCGCCGTGCCGCCCGCTGTCAGGCGGCCGCCTCCAGCTCGAGCAGCGCCGTCTTGGCCTCGAGGCCGCCGACGTATCCGCCCAGGCCGCCGTCGCCGCGCAGCACGCGGTGGCACGGGACGACCACCGGCAGGGGGTTCGTGGCGCAGGCCGTGCCCACCGCCCGCACGGCCTGCGGGCGGCCCACCGACTGGGCCACCGCGCCGTAGCTCTCCGTGCGGCCGTAGCCGATGGCCGGCAGGTGCTCCTGGACCAGGCGCCGGAACCCGTGCGAGAGCGAGCGGTCCAGGGGGAGGTCGAAGCGGGTGCGGGTGCCGGCGAAGTACTCCTCGAGCTGCCGGACGGCCGGTGCCAGACGGGCGGGGGCGTGCAGCACCCGCGGGCTGATCCGGCGGGCGAGGTCCTGCAGGACCGCCTCGTGGCCCTCCCGGACGTAGGCCACCCGCACCAGGCCCTCGGGCGTGGCGGCCAGCAGCAGCACCCCCACCGGGGTGTGCACGGTCGTGTACGCGACGTCGAGCAGCCCGGCCTCGGCGGCCCCGTCCTCCAGGCGCCGGTGCAGTCCGTGCAGCACGGTCTGCGGCGCGGGAGCGGCGCGGAGCTCGCTCAGGGGCGAGCGCGGGGGTGAGCTGAGGGAGTTCGTGGTCATCGGTGCTCTCCTGTCCGGTCGGGCTCCGCGGGAGTCTCGACGAGGACCTCGGCCGGGGTCTCCACGGAAGCAGCGGTGGGGGTCTCGGCGAGGGTGCCGGCGTGGATCTCCGCCGGACCTCCGGCAGCGGTGGCGACACGGGTCAGCGCGGGCGCCTCGGCCGGAGCGCCGGCGAGGACCCTGCGGAGGGCGGCCACGCCGTCGGCGGCGGCCCGGCGGGCGGCCGCCGGGGTGCCGCCGAGCAGCTCGGCGATCTGCCCGTAGGGCAGCCCGCCCAGGTAGCGGTAGGCCACGGCGTGCCGCTGCTTGGGCGGCAGGGCCGCCACGGCCCTCCACAGCGGGGAGTCGTGCTCGGGCGGGTCGTCCCGGTGGGCCGGCGGCTCCGGGAGCGAGGCCACGGGCACCGCCGCCCGGGACCGGGCCCGGACCACGTCGACCGCCTTGCGGTGGGCGATCGTCACCAGCCACGCCTGCACGTTCGCCGTGGCCGGAAGGTCCGGGTACGCCCGCAGGGCGGCCAGGAACGTCTCCGACCACGCGTCCTCGGCGTCGGCGGGGTCGCTCAGGACCGCCCGGCAGACCCGCCACACCACGGGGCCGTGCCGGGTCACCACCGTCTCGAAAGGCTCTTTCGTCTCCATCACCCTGTAAACGGACGCACCGGACAAAACGTGAGATCGGCGCCGAGCGATCTTCTTCATCCTGGCGCATCCGGCATCCGGCATCCGGCATCCGGCATCCGGCATCCGGCATCCGGCATCCGGCACGCGGGCCCGGGATCGTCGTCGACGGCCGGGCTCAGACCCCGGCCGGGACCGGCGGGTCGGCCGAGGGCGCGGGAACCCCTGCCGTGCGGACCCGGGGAGTGAAGCCGGAGGGGGTCTGCTCGCGGTAGAGGCGGTACAGCTCGAGCCGCTGCGTGTCCGTCTCGACCTGGGCGCGGGCCGCGGTGAGACCGACCAGGACGTAGGTGAGCCAGCCCAGGGCGCCGGCCACGAGCGTGGCCCAGCCGTCGAAGGCACTGGTGACGAGGGTGTTCTCGAGGTGGTGGAGGTCGTTGGGAGCGCCGTAGATCGTGGGCGTCAGCACGAGGAACACCAAGCGGCTGGTCAGGCCCACCGCGGCCGCGGCCAGGGCGGCCCGGGCGCCGGGGCGCCGCCAGAAGGTGCCGAGGATGAACGAGGCGGACAGGCTCGCGAGCATGAGGTCGAAGGCCAGGGTCAGCAGGATCCCGGTCTGGCTCACCCGCACGGCCAGCAGGATGCCGATGACCACCACCGGCAGCATGGCCAGCCGCGTCCAGCGCAGCAGGGGGTCGTGGGCGCCGGAGATCTCGGTGCGGCGGACGTTGAAGACGTTGCGCACGGTCACGGCGGACGTGGCCAGGATCGCCCCGGAGGCCGTGGAGAAGGACGCGGCCACGATGCCGGAGAGCACCAGCACGGCCAGCAGCGGGGGAGCGTACTCGCCCAGCAGCGTGTAGAGGATCGGGCCGTTCTCCGCGGAGAGACCCAGCACGGCGGAGGCGGTGAGGGCCACGAGGGCGAAGATCGTGCCGATGACCGCGGTGGTGCCCGCGGCCACGAAGCACGAGCGCTGGGCCACCTTCGGGCTCTTCGCGCCGAAGATCCGCTGCATGAAGTCGATCGCCACGAGGTCGCCGATGCCGAGGGCGATGAGCGTGGCCCAGTTGATCGGGGCGCCGGCTTCGGGGCGGGTGAGCTGCTCGAGGTCGAACGGGCCCATCCCCTCCGGGATCACGATGCCGTACGTCAGGGCCACCCACACGATCAGCGCCACGGCGGCCACCACGGTGATCACGGTCTGCAGCACCGCCGTGTAGGCGTCGGAGAACAGACCGCCGGCCAGGGTGTAGCTGAGCACCAGGGCGCTGGCCACGACCACGCCGATGGAGTAGGGGACGTGGGCGAAGTACTCCAGCAGGAACCCGCACGCCACCAGGTTCCCGGCCAGCAGGAAGGTGAAGGCGAAGATCATGATCACCGAGGCGAGCGTCTCGGTGGTCCGGCCGTACCGGATCCGGAAGAAGTCGCCGAGGGTGAACAGGCGCAGCCGGTTCATGGGCTTGGCCAGGAACAGCCCGGCGAGCAGCAGGCACACCGCCAGACCGAGGGCCAGGGAGGCGCCGGCCCAGAAGCCGTAGCCGGAGGTGAGGTCCGTGTTGCCCACGGTGGCGTTCGAGTCCACGGCCGCCGCGGTGAGGGACACGGCGACCAGCGGCATCCCGAGCTGCCGGCCGGCCACGAGGTAGTTGGTGCTGTCGCCGTCCACCTTGCGCGCCACGAGCACGCCGATGACGAGCACTGCCAGCACGGTGATGCCGACCCCGAGAATGATCATGTGCTTCTCCCCGCCTGGGCTCCGCCGAGCGGAGTTCCTGTCATCTGACAGGTAAAGCATGTCCGCGGGGTGCGGCGCGGCGGTTTCTCCTCCGTAACGTCTGTGTTTAACCGCCGCACCCCGCCCCGGGACGTTCCGGGGCGGGGTGCGGGGTGCGGCGGGGCCGGGGGACTACACGTCCTGGCGGGCGCGGTTGACGATCTTGGAGCGGACGGTCAGCGCCAGCACGATGAACAGCAGGCCGTAGAGCACCAGCGGGATGGGCCCGGTCACGAAGATCGAGTAGTCGCCGTTGGAGGACAGGAGGGCGTCGCGCATGCTGGTCTCGGCCAGCGGGCCGAGCACCATCCCGATCATCAGCGGGGCCAGGGGCACGCCGTGGCGGCGCATCGTGAAACCGACGAGGGCGATGCCCAGCAGCAGGAGCAGGTCGAAGACCGCCCCCGAGGTGGCGTAGACACCGAGCCCGCAGAACACGGTGATCCCGGCGTAGAGGTAGGGCTTCGGGATCAGCAGCAGCTTGGCCCAGTACTGGGCGAAGGGCAGGTTGATGATCAGCAGCACGATCATCGCGATGAAGAAGCTGGCCAGCAGCGCCCACACCAGGTCCGGGGCGCGGTCGAACAGCAGGGGCCCCGGCTGCAGACCGTACTGCTGGAACGCGGCGAGCATGATCGCCGCGGTGGCCGAGACGGGCAGGCCCAGTGCCAGCAGCGCGCCCATGGCGGTGCCGGTGGTGGCGTTGCCGGCGGCCTCGGGGGCGGCCAGGCCGCGGATCGCGCCCTTGCCGAACATGGGGCTGGGGCGGCGGCGGTCGATGCGGCGTTCGACGTCGTAGGAGATGAAGGTGGGGATCTCCGCACCGCCGGCGGGGATGACGCCGAAGGGCAGGCCGATCGCGGTGCCGCGGGCCCAGGCCGGGGCGGCCTCCTTGATCTCGGCGCGGGAGAGGAAGGGCCGGCCCGCGGCCGAGATCTGCATGGCGGCGGGGTCGCGGCGGATCCGGGAGGCCACGAAGAACACCTCGCCCAGGGCCAGGATGGCCACGGTCACGGTGATCAGGGAGATGCCGTCGAACATCTGCGGGACGCCGAAGCTGAAGCGCTCGGTGCCGGAGATGGAGTCGATGCCCACGGTGGCGAAGCCCAGCCCCAGCACGAGGGCGGCCAGTCCCTTGACCGCGGAGTCGGAGACCACCGAGGAGGTGGCGATGAAGGCGAAGATCGCCAGGGCAAAGAACTCCGCCGGGCCGAAGTTCGCGGAGAAGTCCGCCAGCGCCGGGGCGAGGAAGACGACCAGGCAGGCCGCGACCATGCCGCCGATGAAGGCGCCGATCGCCGCGGTGGCCAGCGCCTGGGGGGCGCGGCCGTCCTTGGCCATCTTGTGGCCCTCGAAGGTGGAGGCGATCGCGGAGGCCTGTCCTGGAGTGTTCATCAGGATGGCCATGGTCGAGTCGCCGAACATGCCGCCGAAGTAGACGCCGGCGAACATGATGAAGGCGGCGGTGGGGTCCAGGGCGAAGGTCATGGGCAGCAGCAGGGCCACCGCCATGGAGGAGCCCAGGCCGGGCAGCACGCCCACGGCGGTGCCCAGGAGGCAGCCGATGAGCACCCACAGCAGGTTCATCGGGGTCAGCGCCCCGGCGAAGCCGCCGGCGAGCAGTTCGAGTGCTTCCATGATCAGAAACCGCCTCCCAGGAGGCCGGACGGGAGGTTCAGGCCCAGGCCGGCAGAGAATGCCAGGTAGATCGCGCTGGAGAGGACCAGGGCGAGCGAGATGTCGAACAGGGCTCTGCGGCTGCCGAAGCCGCGCGCCACGGCCCAGAAGAGCACGGCGGCGGCGAGGATCCAGCCTAGGAACTCGATGGTGAGGGCGAAGACCAGGAACCCGGCCACCGACCAGATCACCGCGGACCAGTCCGAGTGCGTCCGGTAGGTGCTCCGCGAGAGCTCCTCGGGGTGCTCGGGGGAGCGCAGGTAGTGCAGCACCAGCAGGGCGGCCAGGAGGTAGCCGGCGACCATGAGGATGCCGGGGAAGAACTTCGGGCCGGGGAAGTCGGTGCCCTCGGGCACCTGCATGGTGAGGATGCCGATCAGCAGGTAGGTGCTGAAGGCCGCCAGCAGCAGCGGCACGACCAGCCCGCTGCGCCCGTGCATCCGTCCTCCGCGAGGCGGCACGTCACGGCCGACGGGGGTGCCGCCGTGGCCGTCGTCCGCGACCTCGGCGGACGGGGGCGTGGGAAACGATGTGCTCACAGGTCCAACTCCTCGATGAGGGCCTCGATCTCGGCCCGGTCTTCCTCGATGAACGCCTCGAACTCGGGGCCGGTCAGGTAGACGTCCTGCCACTGGTTGCGCTCGAGGGCGTCGCGCCACTCCGGGGTCTCCACCGTCTCGGCGATGATGGCCTGCAGCTCGGCGAACTCCTCGTCGGTGATGCCGGGGGGCGCCACCATGCCGCGCCAGTTCGTGAGCTCGACGTCGTAGCCCTGCTCCTTGAAGGTCGGGGCGTCGACGCCCTCGAGCCGCTCGGGAGCGGCGATCCCCAGGATCTTCAAGCGTCCGGCCTCGACTTGGTCGGCGAACTCGCCGTAGCCCGAGGTGGCCGCCTGGGCGGTGCCGGAGGAGATCGTCTGGATCGCCTCGCCGCCGGAGGTCTTCGGGATGTAGGTGATGTCCGCGGGGTCGATGCCGGCCTTCAGCGCCAGGTCGGCGATGATGAGGTGGTCGATGGATCCGGCCGAGCCGCCGGTGAACGGGAAGGCCTTGGGGTCCTTCTTCCAGGCCTCGACCAGGTCGTCGAGGGTGTCGTACGGGGAGTCGGCGGGCACGACGAGCGCGTCGTACTCCTCCGCCATGCGGGCGATCGGCCGGACATCGTCGAGGCCCACCGGGGAGTCGTTGAGCGCGACACCGCCCAGCATGACCGTTCCGGTGGACATGATGGTGCTCGCCTGCCCCTCCATGGTGGTCAGCTGGCCCAGGCCGATGGTGCCGCCGGCGCCCGGGATGTTGACCACCTGAGCGTTGTTGACGATGTTGTTGGTGCGCATCGCCTGCTGCTGCTCCCGCACGAACGTGTCCCAGCCGCCACCGGCACCGGCCGGGGCGATGAGGGTCATGTTGGCGCGCAGGTCCGAGCCGCCGCTCGCGGACTGGATCGACAGGAACGAGGCCAGGCCGATCACTGCGGCGGCGACGACGCCGTAGACCGTCATGGCGACCGGGTGGCGGCGCCGCGTGCCCTGCTGGGTCTGATCTGGTGGTGAGCTCACGGGGATCCACTTTCCTGGGTCGGAGGGTGCGGGTGCATGGCTCGGTCCGAGCCTCTCCTGACGACGGTAAGTGATGCGGGTCACGTGACGGCCGTTGATCCGCCTTTCGTGCGTAGTGATCGTTGTGCTGGTTCTGCGCATTCTGCTCACGCCGGAAGAGACGCTCCTCACAGGTTCCGCCGTAGGGTGGACCTCGTTTTGTACGCCGTTTCCCCACGCATCGATGGCCCGCCACTCGATGTCCCCTGTCCCATCCCACCGCGGAGGCTCCCATGACCGTCGTCGTTGCCCGAACCAGCACCCCCGAGGGCGAGGCCGCGCTCGCGGCCGCGGTCGAGGAGGCCGGACGCCGCCAGGAGGACCTGCTGGTCTTCAACCTCAGCGGCGCCCAGCTCGACCCCGAGACCGGTGAGCTCAACGGCGTGCCCGTCACCTTCCGCACCCCCGACACCCGCAACCGGGACGCCGTGGGCGAGCTCCTCGACGCCGCGGAGGAGGTCAGCGCCTCCGCCGTGGTGATCGGCGTGAAGCACCGCAGCCCCGTGGGCAAGCTGCTGCTGGGCAGCGCGGCCCAGCAGATCCTGCTCGAGGCCAACGCCCCCGTGATCGCGGTCAAGCCCCGGCGCTCCTGAGGCGTGGCCTCCAGCGCTCCGCGCCCCCGGTCCGGGGCGTGGCTGTGGTTCCTGGTGGCCGGGGCCCTGCTCACGCAGACCGCCCTGAACCTGGTGCGCCCGGTCACCACCTACAAGCTGCTGTCCCTGGACGCCGACTCCGTGACGGTCGGCCTGGTCACGGCCGCCTACGCCGTGGTGCCGCTGGCCACCGCCATGTGGCTGGGCCGGATGACCGACCGGGTGCGGGACCTGCGGACGATGGTGGTCGTCGGCGCCCTGGTCCTGGCCCTCGGCGCGGGAGCGCTGGCCCTGGCGCCCAGCGTGGCGCTCGTCGCCGTGGCGAGCGCCCTGCTGGGCATGGGGCACCTGGTCTTCACCATCGCCGGCCAGTCGGCGGTCGCCCGCTTCTCCCCGCCGGACCAGCTGGACAAGGGCTTCGGCTGGTTCACCGCGGCCTTCTCCGCCGGGCAGCTCGTGGGGCCGCTGCTGGTCGGCGTGCTCCTGGGCTCGGGCAGCGACGTCGCCTCGCCCGAACGGGTCGCCGACATCACGCTGTCCCTGTGGATCGGGGCCGGGCTCTCGCTCCTCGTGGTGCCCGTCATGCTCCTGCGCCCGCGGGGGGCCGGTTCCGCGCGCGGAACCGCCCGGAACGACGACGCCGCCGCCGCGCAGCAGGCCGTCCCCGTCACCGGTGAGCTCGAGGCGGTCCCGGCAACGGCGCCGCGGGCGTCGATGCTGCGCATCCTGCGGGTCCCCGGCGTCCCGTCCCACATGCTGGCGTCCCTGGCCCTGCTGGCGATGCTCGACATCCTGACGGCCTTCCTGCCGCTGGTGGGGGAGCGGGCCGGGGTCTCCCCGGCGTGGATCGGCGTCCTGCTGGCCGTGCGCGGCGGCGCCTCGATCGTCTCCCGCGTGCTGCTGCCCTGGCTGGCCCGGCGGATGTCCCGGCGGGCCCTCCTGCTGGTCAGCCTCTACGGCGCCGCGTGCGCGCTCGCCGTCCCGCCGGCGGTCATCACGGTGCCGTGGCTCGCCGCGGTGCTCCTGTTCGTGGGCGGCTTCTGCCTGGGTCTGGGGCAGCCGATCACCATGACGCTGGTGTCCACCGCGGTGCCCGCCACGTGGCGGGGCTCGGCGCTCGCCGTGCGCCTGGTCGGCAACCGGGCGGGCCAGGTGGCCATGCCCCTGCTTGCCGGTCTCGTGGCCGCGCCGCTCGGCCCGGCCGGGGCGATCTGGTTCACGTGCGCGGTGCTGCTGGCCAGCGGGCTGGAGAAGACGCTGCGGCGCTGACCGGGGTGAGCCTGGCCTTCTCCTCCGGCGGGCGCACCCCGCACCGGGGCGGGCGCTGACCGCCGACCGGGTGGGACTGCTCGTCCGGGCCGTGCTGATCACCGCGCTGGGGCTGCTGATCAACCGGGTCATGCCGGGGGACCCGCCCGCGTACGACAGCCTCGTCTACTACGGCGTGTTCTTCCTGCTGGCGATCCCCTTCCTGCACCTGCCGGTGCGGGTGCTGCTCGGCCTCGCCGCCGCGGCCGCCGTGGCGGGGCCGGTGCTGATGCAGGCGCTCCGCGGGGTGCTGCCCGCGATCGAGGTGCACAACCCGACCCTCGCCGACGTGCTCGCCGAGCCGGGGACCGTCCTGGCCCAGGTGCTGTTCACCGGCACCTATCCCGCGGTCCCCTACCTGGCCTACCTGCTCGCCGGCCTGGCGATCGGCCGGCTGAACCTGCGGGCCGTGCGGGTCCAGGGGCGGCTGCTGGCGGCGGGGCTCGCCCTGGCGGTGGGGGCGCGGCTGGTGTACTGGGTCCTGGTCCTGCAGTCCGGGGGCTACGACCGGCTCATGAGCGCCACCCCGTGGCGGGGCGAGGCCGGGATCGACGAGATCATCGTCTGGGGCCCGGACCCGGTGCTGCCCGGCACCTCCTGGTGGTGGCTGCTGATCCCCGGCCCGCACACCAACACCCCGGTGGCGATCCTGCAGGACCTCGGAGCCGGTGCGGCCGTCCTGGGCCTGCTCCTCCTCGTGGCACGCCGGGCCGGTGCCTGGCTGCTGCCGCTCAGCGCCATGGGGACCATGACCCTCACGCTGTACTCGGCGCACCTGCTGGCCCTGGCCGCCATGCTCCACTACGAGGTGTCGCGGCTGTGGTTCCTCATCCACGTGGCGGTCGCGGCGCTGTTCGCGGTGGCCTGGCACCGCTCCTTCGGCCGGGGCCCGCTGGAGCGGGTCGTGGCCCGCGCCGCACTCCGGTCGCGGTCTGGTCCTGGGCGCCGGCCGCCTCCCGGGGGACCGTTGAGCGGGGACTGATGTCCGCGTCACGCAGGGACGGCCGATCTAGTCGACGACCAGCGTCCCGGACATCTCCGGGTGGTAGCTGCAGGTGATGGGGTACTCGCCCGGCGCGTCGGGAGCCGTGAAGGTCGTGGTCCCGCCACCGGCCACCACGGCGTCGGAGTTCCCGGTGTCCTGGGCGGTGACCGTGGGGGTGGCCTCGCCCTCGTCGACCACGGTGACGGTGGCTCCGGGGGCCACCGAGGCGGGCAGCTCGTAGGCGAAGTCCTCGACCGTGATCACCGGCTCCTGCGCCGCCGCGGAACCGGTGTCGGCCGAGGCGGCCGGGGCCGTCGATGCCGGGGCCTCCGGCGAGAACGGTGCTGGGTCCCTCCGGGCAGAGGAGCGCGGGGGAGAAGACGTCATGCCGAAAACTTCACTCTCACGTCAAAGTAGAGTTCTCGGCATGGCCGCACAGCAATCAGCACGCACTCCCTCGAGCGATCTCGACGGGCCGACCCCGGAGGACGTTGCGGCAGAGGCCTCCCGGCGGCGGACGTTCGCGGTGATCTCGCACCCGGACGCGGGCAAGTCGACGCTGACGGAGGCCCTGGCCCTGCACGCCCACGTCATCGCCGAGGCCGGTGCCACCCACGGCAAGGCCAGCCGGAGGGCGACCGTCTCGGACTGGTTGCACATGGAGCAGGAGAGGGGGATCTCGATCAGCTCTGCCGCCCTGCAGTTCACGTACCGGGACACCGTGGTCAACCTGCTCGACACCCCCGGCCACGCCGACTTCTCCGAGGACACCTACCGGGTGCTGGCCGCGGTGGACTGCGCGGTGATGCTCATCGACGCGGCCAAGGGCCTGGAGACCCAGACCCTGAAGCTCTTCGACGTCTGCCGCCGGCGGGGCCTGCCGGTGATCACGGTCATCAACAAGTGGGACCGCCCGGGCAAGGACGCCCTGGAGCTCATCGACGAGGTCCAGCAGCGCACCGGGCGGGTGCCGGTGCCGCTGACCTGGCCGGTGGGGCTGTCCGGGGACTTCCGGGGCACCCTGGACCCCCGCACCGGCACCTACACCCGGTACCGGCGGGTGGCCTCCGGCGCCGCCGTCGCCGAGACGGAGGTCTTCGGTCCCGAACAGGCGGCCGTGCTCGAGGGCGCGGCCTGGACGGAGGCCCTCGAGACGGCCGAACTGGTGGCCGAGGGCAACGGGGCGTTCGACGCCGGAGCGTTCCTCGCCGCAGAGGCCACCCCGGTGCTCTTCGCCGCCGCCGCCCTGAACTTCGGAGTGGCCACCCTGCTCGACGTCCTGGTCGACCTCGCACCCCCGGCCGGCGCCCGGGTGGACGCCGGCGGCGCCCTGCGGCCGGTGGAGGCGCCGTTCTCCGGGTTCGTGTTCAAGCTCCAGGCCGGTATGGACCGGGCCCACCGGGACCACGTGGCGTTCCTGCGGGTCTGCTCCGGGGTCTTCCACCGCGGAATGGTGCTCACCCACGCGGCCACCGGAAAGCCCTTCGCCACCAAGTACGCCCACCACGTGTTCGGCCGCGACCGGGAGACCATCGAGACCGCCTATCCCGGGGACGTGGTGGGACTCGTCAACGCCTCGGCACTGCGGGCCGGGGACAGCGTCTATGTGGGCACCCCGGTGGTCTTCCCGCCCATCCCGCACTTCTCCCCCGAGCACTTCCAGGTGGCCCGGGCGGTGGACGCCGGGCGGGCCAAGCAGTTCCGCCGCGGGATCGTCCAGCTCGAGCACGAAGGCGTCATCCAGGTGCTGCGCTCCGAGGCCCGGGGGGACCAGGCCCCGGTGCTGGCCGCGGTGGGGCCGATGCAGTTCGAGGTCGTGGCCGACCGCATGGACCGGGAGTTCGGCGCGCAGGTCCGGCTGGAGTCCCTGCCCTACTCCCTGGCCCGGCGGGTGATCGCCCCGGATCCCGACGTCCTCAACCGCATCCCCGGCACCGAGGTGCTGCGGCGGGCCGACGGCGAGCCGATCGCGGTGTTCGCCGACAAGTGGAAGCTGGGCCGAGTGGCCACCCACGCCCCCGAGGTCGCTCTGGAGCCCATCGGCGGAGCCCTCGACTGAGCACCCCTGGCGCGGCCGGACACCGCCGAGGCCGCCTCCCGCTACCTCGGGCGCGCCTGCCGGCAGGCCCCGCCCGTGACGGTCGTCGTCGACGCCTGAGCGGGTCCCCCGGCGTACCCTCAGGGCCGTCCGGGCACGGGGGAGACCCTTCCCCCGTGCGGAGGATCGGCGGTCACCCAGCCGGAGGAGCTCCATCCATGTCGCGGCGCACCCGGGGGACACGATGCAGATCGGCGAGCTCGCCGAGCGGACCGGGCTGTCCCAGCGCACCATCCGCCACGACGACGAGGTGGGCCTGCTCCCGGCCTCGCGCACCGAGGGCGGGTTCCGCGTCTACGGCGACCACGACGTGGAGCGACTGGGCCGCATCCGGCAGATGAAGCCCTGGGGTTCTCCCTGGAGGAGACGGCCGAGCTGCTGGAGCTGCCGGCCGAGGAGCAGCCCCCTGCCCAGCGGGTGGCCGAGCACCTCGCCCAGGCCGGCCCGGAGCGGGACGAGCTGGCCAGGAAGCTCGCCCAGGCCGGCGACTTCATCGCGATGCTGGAGCAGCGGCTCGGCCGGTGACGGAGCGGATCGCCGCTGCCGGGGCCTCGGCGTGGCGCAGGAGCGCGAACACGGCCAGTGGCACCGACCCCAGGGCACTGATGTCGTCGCCCAGGGCCGTGGCGGCAGCCTCGGTCGCGGCCCCACGCTCGAGCAGGTCCCGGATGCCGGTCAGCCTGCCCTGCCACGGCCCGGATCTTCGGCATCGAGCCGGTGGTTCTCCTGGTCGTGATCGCCCCGTCGTCGGCGGTGCCTGACGGTGCGGCATCTCCCCCGAACTCCCGAAGCCCTACCGTGACGTTAGGGTGCAGTTTCGAGGGGGCCGACGTGCCGGGGCGTTCGGGACGGCCCGGTCGCGGCCCTCCTGCCGGCGTGACGGAGCGCCCCCTCGTCTCAGCACCGACGACATCATCGAGGGCGCCCTCGTACCCGCAAGAAGCACTGGAGGACCCCTGTGGCCGGCACTGGCACCGGGAAGGAACCGAGGACCGGATCCTTGCCCATCATGTCCACGGCGGAGGAGGACCAGCGGGCTCCCGGCCACGTCGAGCTGACCGCCGAGCAGCGTCAGTCCGTGCTGGGCACCCCGAAGTCCCCGCGCCGGCTCAGGACCGAGGTCCTGGCCGGTCTCGTGGTGGCCCTGGCGCTGATCCCGGGGGCCATCGCCTTCTCCCTGATCGCCGGCGTGGACCCGCAGGTGGGTCTGTTCGCGTGGAGCGCACCGTCGAGGAGCACTTCGGGGAGCGGATCGCCACGTACACCATCATCGGTGAGCTGTTCTTCGACTCCTCCCACGACCTCTACACGATGTTCGACTACGCTGGCGACCCCCGGCACGTGGTCATCGACTTCGACGACTCCCACCTCTGGGACGCCTCCACGGTGGCGGCCCTGGACTCCGTGACCGACGAGTACGCCCACTACGGCAAGGACGTGGAGATCGTGGGACTCAACCTGGCCAGCCCCCGGATGCGCGTGCGCCTGGGCGGCCCGCTCGACAACGGTGGGCACTAGGAGCAACGGAGCCGGCGTCGGACATCCTGGAGGGGCGGCCCGGCACCGGTTCCGCAGTCCTCCGCCCGCCACCGACCCGGACAGGCACCGTCTCCCATGACGCACCCGACACCGACCGCCACCACGACACCGACCGCCGGTGCTCCCCGCACCCAGCACCGCACGGATCTGCAGGGTCTGCGCGGGGTGGCGGTGCTGCTGGTGGTGGCCTTCCACGTGTGGACCGAGAAGGTCTCCGGCGGGGTGGACGTGTTCTTCGTGCTCTCGGCGTTCCTGCTCACCGGGTCCTTCCTGCGCCGCATCGAGCACGGCCGCCCGCTGGCGGTGCCCGCCTACTGGGTCCGGACCTTCGCCCGGCTCATCGGCCCGGTGGCGGTGCTGCTGCTGGCGGTGCTCGCGGCGGTGCTGGCCCTGTTCCCGCCCAGCCGGTGGGGGGAGCTGCTGACCCAGGCCTGGGGGTCGCTGTCCTACACGGTGAACTGGGTGCTGGCGGCCCAGGCGGTGGACTACTACGCCGGCAACACCGCCGCGACCACACCGTTGCAGCACATGTGGTCGCTGTCGGTGCAGGGCCAGGTGTTCCTGGTGTGGCCGCTGCTGCTCGCCGGAGCGGCCGGGGTGGCCCGATGGGCGGGCGTCCGGTTCCGGCCGGTCTCCTGGGGCGTGTTCGGTGCGGTGTTCGCCGGGTCCCTGGCCTGGTCGGTGGCGGCCACCGCGGCCGCGCCCGAGGCGGCCTACTTCAGCACCCTGACCCGCTTGTGGGAGTTCGCCCTGGGCTCGCTCGCGGCCCTGGCCCTCACCGCCGCCCCCCGCCCCGCCGAAGCGCCCCGCCGCGGGCCGGCCGCGCCGGCCCGCCCGGCCGGGGT
>NZ_JBHVDI010000024.1:0-33117 GCF_042802875.1 Kocuria sp. NPDC057446
GGACGGTCTCGTCCGGCACCCGCGGAGCGTGCGGGTCAGCTGATGGCCGACTCCATCTCGGCGATCATGCTGCGTGCGGCGTCCTCGGGGCTGGAGCGGTCGAAGAACACGTCCAGCTCGTAGCGGTAGAGGATCTCCTGCAGGGTGCTGAAGCCCAGCGGCGGGACCGGCAGCGCCTCGCCCAGCTCGGGCTGGATCTCCTCGATGAACTCCGCGGCCGCGGTGTCCGCCTCGCTGAGCTCGGGCAGCACGGCCTCGCGCACCGTCTCGTTGGCGGGCAGGCCGCGGTCCGCGAGGTTGATCTTGCCGGCCTCCTCGCTGTTGACCATGAAGTCGATGAACGCCTTGACCTCCTCGGGGTGCTCCGTCCGGGCGGAGCCGGACATGAACATCGCCGACTTCTGGAAGAGCTGCGCACCGCCCTCCGAGCCGTCCGTGCTCGGGAAGCGCAGCGGGACCAGCTGGTTGCCGGACGCGGCGTTGAGGGCGCTCAGCTGGTTGGTCCACCACATGCCCATGGCCGCGCCGTTGGTCCCGGTCAGCGACTGGTCGGGACCCGGCTCCTGGTCCTCCGTGATCACCGAGGCCGGGGGCAGGGCGCCGTCCTCCATCATCTGGCGCCACAGGCCCAGGTAGCCGGCGGCGTCGTCGGCCTCGAAGCCGAGCTCGCCCTCGGGCGTGGTGAGCTCCTTGCCCTGCTGGCGCAGCCAGATCTGGAAGCCGGCCGGCTCGTTCGGGCCGCTCATGCCGTAGGCGTCCGTGTTCTCGTCGATCTGCTGGGCGACCTCGGAGAAGTCGTCCCAGGTCCAGGTGGAGTCGTCCGGCAGCTCGACCCCGGCCTCCTCGTAGATGGCCGGGTTGGCCATCATCGCCATCACGTTGACGCCCGTGGCCACGCCGAAGAGACCCTCCTCGGTCCGGCCGCTGTCCACGACCCCCTCGTCGAGCTCGGCGACGTCCACGTCGGAGAGGTCCAGCAGCGCGCCGTTGTTGGCGTACTCGCGCAGGTACTTCTCGTCCATCTGGATGATGTCGGGGGCGTCGCTGGAGGCCGTCTGCGTGGCCAGCTTGTCCCAGTAGCCGCCGAAGTCGCCGTACTCGCCCACGACGGTGACCCCCGGGTTCTGCTCCTCGAAGGCGTCGATGATCTCCTGCGTCTGCTGGTGGCGGGTGTCCGAGCCCCACCAGGCGAAGCGCAGCTCGACGTTGCCGTCGTCGCTCGCGCCGTCGGCGGCGCCGCAGCCGGTCAGCGCCAGTGCTGACACGCTGAGGACGGTGGCGGCCTTCGCGAGGGTTCCCGTTCGCTTCATGCTGATCTTGTCTCCTTGGGTGTGGTCCATGTGCTTGGAAAGCGTTTTCCAGAGCGTAGCTGTGAGCTGCCTCACGGGTCAAGGGGTCGTCCGGAAATTTGTCGGCCGTGTCGGAGCGGTCTCCGGGGGCGCCGGCCGCGCCCCTAGGCGACGCCGAACTCCACGCTGTCCGTGGTCCAGGCGCGGGCCTGGCCGCTGAGCGTGATGCCCAGTCCGGGGCGGCCCGGGACGAGCATCCGTCCGTCCCGGGTCTCCAGGCGCTCCTCGAACAGCGGGTCGAGCCAGTCGAAGTGCTCCACCCACGGCTCCCGCGGATAGGCCGCCGCCAGGTGCAGGTGGATCTCCATGGCGAAGTGGGGGGCCAGCCCGAGTCTGCGCTGGTCGGCCAGGGCGGCCAGGCGCAGGAACTGGGTGATGCCGCCCACCCGCGGGGCGTCGGGCTGGATGATGTCGCAGGCCCGGCTCTCGATCAGGCGGACGTGCTCCGCGACGGAGGCGAGCATCTCGCCCGTGGCGACGGGCGTGTCCAGGGCCGCGGCCAGCTGGGCGTGGCCCTCGGCGTCGTAGGCGTCCAGGGGCTCCTCGATCCAGACGAGGTCGAACTCCTCCAGCCGGCGGCCCATGCGCAGGGCCGTGGTGCGGTCCCACTGCTGGTTCGCGTCCACCATCAGGGGCACGTCCGCGCCGATGTGCTCGCGCACGCCCGCGACCCGCCGCAGGTCCTCGGCCGAGTCCGGCAGGCCCACCTTGATCTTGATCCCGCCGATGCCCTCCTCGAGGGAGCGCGTGGCGCGGTCCTGCACCTCCTCCAGGGAGGCGTTGAGGAATCCGCCCGAGGTGTTGTAGGTCCGCACCGAGTCCCGGTGGGCGCCCAGCAGCTTGGCCAGCGGCAGGCCTGCCCGCTTGGCCTTGAGGTCCCAGAGGGCCACGTCGATCGCGGCCAGCGCCTGGGTGGCCACCCCGGAGCGGCCCACGGAGGCGCCCGCCCACAGCAGCTTGTCGTACACCTTGGCGATGTCGTTGGGGTCCTCGCCGAGCAGGCCCTCGGCCACCTCCTTCGCGTGGGCGTACTGGGCGGGACCCCCGGCCCGCTTGGAGTAGCTGAAGCCCACTCCGGCGTGCCCCTGCTGCGTGGTGATCTCGGCGAAGAGGAACACCACCTCGGTCATCGGGCGCTGCCGGCCGGTGAAGACCTTGGCGTCGGAGATGGGGGTGCGCAGGGGCAGCGTGGCGGTGGAGAGCGTGACGTGGCGGACGGTGTCCGGGGTGTACGGCATGGCGGATCCTCGAGGGTCTTGGCGGGAACGGTCAGCCCAAATAATACAAGTAACACACTTGTATGACTAGTGTGCTCGGAGTACGGGAGTCGGTCCGTCGTCGAAACACTCTGTACATAGTTATTGTGACCTGCAACACTGGCGGCGAGACCCTGCACCCCACCCGCGGGCCGCGCTCCCGGGCACGCGCCGCGGAAAGGACACGGACCGATGCCGAACGCCACGCCCCAGGCCGGACCGGCCGCCGCGCTGCTCCAGGACTTCTCGCTCGAGATGACGGGCAAGGACGTGCCGGCCCTGGAGGAGGCCGCTGCCGTGGTCCCGCCGGGCACCCGGATCAACGTGACCTTCCTCGGCAACGAGGACCTGACCATGCGCGTGGCCGCGGCCCGGGCGGTGCGGGAGCACGGGTTCGTCCCCGTGCCCCACCTCTCGGCGCGGAGGCTGCGCTCGCAGGCCGAGCTCGAGGAGTTCCTCGCGGCGCTCGCGGAGGTCGGCGCCGCCGAGCACGTCTTCGTGGTGGGCGGGGACCCCGAGACCCCGGAGGGGCCCTACGAGGACTCGCTGTCCGTGATCCGCACCGGGGTGCTCCAGCAGCACGGGGTGCGCGGAGTGGGCGTCAGCGGCTATCCGGAGGGCCACCCCGGCATCGACGACGCCGTCCTGTGGTCCGCCCTGACCGACAAGACGGCCGCGATCCGCGAGCAGGGCCTCGAGCCCGAGATCATCACCCAGTTCGGCTTCGACAAGGACCCCGTGCTCGAGTGGCTGGCCGAGGTGCGCCGCCGCGGCGTCCACGCCCCGGTGCGGATCGGGGTGCCGGGTCCGGCGGGCGTCAAGCGCCTGCTCGGCTACGCGCGCCGCTTCGGGGTGGGCACCTCGGCCGGCATCGTGCAGAAATACGGCTTCTCCTTGACGAACCTGCTGGGCACCGCGGGCCCGGACCGCTTCCTGCGCGACCTCGCCGCCGGTCACGACCCGGCCGTCCACGGGCAGGTGCTGCTGCACTTCTACACCTTCGGCGGGCTGCGGGCCACGGCCGAGTGGGTCCGCGAGTTCGGCGCGAACGGGCGGACCCCGTGAGCCCGGCGCACCCGTCGATGCTCCGCCCGGACCACGCGAGCCTCGTGGTGCACGGCCGGGACCAGCCGGGGATCGTCGCCGTCGTCACCGAGGTCCTCGCCCGGCACGGCGCGAACATCGTGGCCCTCGACCAGCACTCGGACGACCCGGAGGGCGGGGCGTTCTTCCAGCGCACGGTGTTCCACCTGCCCGGATACCCGGCCCTGCGGCCCGCGCTGGAGCAGGACCTCGGCGCGGCCCTCGCGGACGGCTTCGAGCTGGAGTGGCGGTTCACGGACCTCTCGGTGCCGCGGCGCGTGGCGATCTTCGCCTCGAAGTCCGACCACTGCCTGCTGGACCTCGTCTGGCGCCAGCGCCGGGGCGAGCTGCCCATGACCATCTCCATGGTCGTCTCCAACCACCCGGACATGGCCGAGGACGTCCGCGGCTTCGGCATCCCGTTCTTCCACGTCCCCACCGGGGACAGGGCGGCGGCCGAGGCGGAGCACCTGCGGCTGCTGCAGGGCAACGTGGACCTCGTGGTCCTCGCCCGCTACATGCAGATCCTGTCCTCCTCGTTCCTCGCCGCGGTCGGGGTGCCGGTGATCAACATCCACCACTCGTTCCTGCCCGCCTTCATCGGGGCCGAGCCGTACCGGAAGGCCAAGGAGCGGGGCGTGAAGATCATCGGCGCCACCGCCCACTACGTCACCGAGGACCTCGACGAGGGCCCGATCATCGAGCAGGACGTGGTCCGGGTCTCGCACCGGGACTCCGCGCAGGAGCTCGCCCGCCGCGGCGCGGACGTGGAGCGCCAGGTGCTCTCCCGCGCCGTGCTGTGGCACTGCCAGGACCGCGTCATCCGCCACGACCCCCAGACCATCGTGTTCTGATCCCCGTTCCCGCCCCGGCCGCGCCCGCGGCCGGGGCACCACCGCAGAGAAGGAGCTCACCGTGGCACCCCGCACTCTCCAGGACGTCCTCGACGCCTCGAACGGCACCGTCGAGCTGCTGCGCAACTCGCAGATCGGCGCGTACGTCTATCCCGTCGTCGCCCCCGAGTTCCACAACTGGCGCAGCGAGCAGAGGGCGTGGCGGGAGACCGCCGTGCTCTACGACCAGTCCCACCACATGGACAACCTGTTCATCCGCGGCAAGGACGCGCTGCGCCTGATCTCGGACACCGCGATCAACAGCACGAAGACGTTCCCCGTGAACAAGGCGAAGCAGTACGTGCCCACCACCCCGTCCGGCCACGTCATCGGCGACGGCATCCTCTTCCACCAGGAGGAGGACGAGTACGTCTACGTGGGCCGCGCCCCGGCCGCCAACTGGCTGCTCTACCACGGCGAGACCGGCGGCTACGACGTCGACATCGAGGTCGACCGCCGCTCCCCGTCCCGTCCGATGGGCAAGCCCGTGGTCCGCAAGTACTGGCGCTTCCAGATCCAGGGACCCACCGCGTGGCAGATCATCGAGAAGCTCAACGGCGGGCCGCTCGAGCAGCTGAAGTTCTTCACGATGGACCGCATGAGCGTGGGCGGCGCCCAGGTCCGCACCCTGCGCCACGGCATGGCAGGGGAGCCGGGGCTCGAGATCTGGGGCCCCTACGAGTCCTACGACCAGGTGCGGGCCACGATCCTCGAGGTCGGCGCGGAGTTCGGCATCGTGCCCGTGGGCGCCCGCGCCTATCCCTCGAACACCCTCGAGTCGGGCTGGATCCCGTCCCCGCTGCCGGCGATCTACACCGGCGAGGGCACGGCGGACTACCGGAAGTGGCTCGGCGCCGACAGCTACGAGGCCACCAACGCGCTCGCGGGCAGCTTCGTCTCCGAGAACATCGAGGACTACTACCTCACGCCGTGGGAGCTGGGCTACGGGTCCTTCGTGAAGTTCGACCACGACTTCATCGGCCGCGACGCCCTGGAGCAGGTCGACCCCTCGACGCAGCGCCGGAAGGCGACCCTGGCCTGGAACGCCGAGGACATGCAGAAGATCTTCGCCTCCCTCTTCGACACCGAGGGCCCGGACTACAAGTACTTCGACCTGCCCCTGGCCAACTACGGCTCGTCCAACTACGACGCGGTGGTCGACGCCGACGGGCGCACCGTGGGCCTGTCCATGTTCACCGGCTACAGCTACAACGAGCGCAAGGGCCTGTCCCTGGCCACCGTGGACCCGAACGTGCCCGAGGGCACCGAGCTGAAGGTGGTCTGGGGCGAGCCGGACGGCGGCAGCCGCAAGACGACCGTGGAGCCGCACGAGCAGCTCGAGGTACGCGCCGTGGTCAGCCCGGTGCCCTATTCCGAGGTGGTCCGCAAGGAGTACCACGGCGGCTGGCGGACCGCCTCGGCCCAGGGTTAGCCGAGGAGCCGCCGGAGGGAGCCCAGCACCGGCCCGGGCTCCCACCGGCCGGCGCCGTCGACCGCCCCGACCGGGTGCACGCCCGCCACCGAGTTGGTCACGAACACCTCGGTGGCCCGGGCGAGCTCCTCCCAGCGCACGGGCCGCTCGCGGACGTCCGCGCCGGCGGCGCGCAGCGCCGCCAGCACCCGGGCGCGCACCACCCCGGGCAGGATCCGGCCGTCCGCGGGCGGGGTGAGCACGGCGCCGTCGACGACGACGAAGACGTTGGCCCGGCCCGTCTCCAGGAGCGTGCCGTCGGCGTCCACGAGCAGCGGGTCGCAGCTGCGCGACCACAGGCCCGGGACGGGTTCGTGGGCGAGCACCCGGCGGTCCGCCCACTTGTGCCCGCCGAGGCCGCCGGGCAGCCGGACGGGCACGAGCCGCCACGGCGGCACCGGCTCCGCGGGCAGTGCCGTGGCGGCGATCGTCACGGTCACGGCGCCCTCCGGGGCGGGCAGGGCCGTGATCCGCAGCCGGTGGGGGCCGGGCAGCGCGGCGGCCCGGTCCACCACCTGCGCGCGGACGTCCGCGGGCAGGGCGGCGCCCCAGCACGCGAGGCAGCTGGCGCCGAGCCGCTCGAGGTGGGCCGGGAGGTCCACGGGCGCGCCCTCGCGCACGAGCAGCGTGGTGAAGACTCCCTCCGCGCGGACGGGCGGGACCACCGGCAGGTCCGGCAGGAGCTCGAGGGCGGTCGCGGGCCGGTGCCCGTCCCAGTCCCGCCGCAGGTCCTCGTCCAGGGCGGCCCCGACCGCGTCGAGCAGGGGCACCGCCTTCACGAGCGTCTCGTGCGTCTCGTCCGCGGGGTCGGAGTCGGCCACGATCCCGCCGCCCACCCCGAGCCGGACCCGGTTCCCGGCGAACTCGAAGGTGCGGATCGCCACGTTGAGCACCAGACCCGCCGGTCCCGCGCAGCCGACCGCCCCCGTGTAGACCCCGCGGGCCGCGGGCTCGAGGGCGTTGACGATCTCCATGGCCCGGATCTTGGGCGCTCCCGTGCAGGACCCCGGGGGGAACGTGGCGCGCAGCAGCGACCCGTCCCCGAGGCCCGGTGGCAGCCGTCCGTGCACGTCCGCCACCAGGTGGTGGACCCCGGTGTGGGGCTCGACCCGGGGTGCCGCGGGGGCCCGCACCGATCCCGGCACGCACGCGCGGGAGAGGTCGTTGCGCATCAGGTCCACGATCATGACGTTCTCGGCCCGGTTCTTCGCCGAGGCGTGCAGGGCCGCCGGATCGCTCGCGGCCGGTGCGGTGCCCT
The DNA here is from genome assembly GCF_042802875.1 of Kocuria sp. NPDC057446. Classification (NCBI taxonomy): domain Bacteria; kingdom Bacillati; phylum Actinomycetota; class Actinomycetes; order Micrococcales; family Micrococcaceae; genus Kocuria; species Kocuria sp. NPDC057446. The sequence goes on from NZ_JBHVDI010000024.1 coordinate 7,311, forward strand.
TGATCGGGGACGTCAGCACCGTGCGCCCGGTGCGGCGCAGGAACAGCTCCGGCGACAGGCTCGCCACCGCTCCCTCCGGCAGGCGCAGGAAGGCGGCGAAGCGTGGGGTCAGGGCCTCCTGGCCGGCGCAGAACAGGTCCAGGGGGTCGCCCTCGAACCCGGCCTCGAGACCGCGGCAGATGTTGGTCTGGAAGACGTCGCCGTCGCGGATGTGGCCCAGCACCGCGGTCACGGCGGCGGCGTGCGCGGCCGCCGAGGCGTCGGCCGTGAAGGACCCGCACCGGTAGGGCGCGGGCCCGTGCGGGCGGTCCGCGGCGGACCGGGCCAGTTCGCGGGCGGCCGCTCGCCGGGCCGGGTCCGTGCCCGGCAGCCACTCGAGCACCCACGCGCCGTCCGCGGCGCGGTGGCGCAGGACGTGGTCGTAGTAGCCGAGGTGGTGGTCCGGCAGCAGGGCGGCGCGCGGCGGGGCCGCGGGGAGCCGCTCGAGCCGCCGGGCCAGCTGGTAGCCGAGGTAGCCGATCCAGCCGCCGCCCACGGCGGGCCCGGGGCCGTCCGTCCGGTGCTCCTCCGGCGGACCGTCCTCCTCGCGGGAACCCTCCTCCTCGGGGGAGCCGTCCTCGTGCGGGGCTCGCGCGTCCAGGGCGGCGAAGGGGTCCTCGTCGGCGCCCAGCACGCGCAGCGGCCGGACGCCGATCACGGTGTCCCCGCCGTGCCAGTCGCCGAACAGCCCCACCAGCCCGGGCTCGTGCCGCAGGGCCCGCAGCATCTGCACCGGGGTCAGCCGGACCCCGGTGAGGATCTCCTGCCTCGCCATGCCGGGCCTCAGCCGTTCTCCGCGGCGGTGGCGGACGGCCCGCTGCCGCCGGCCTCCGCCTCGAGCCGCCAGCGGGAGTTCGCCAGGTGCGCGCGCATCGCCGCCGACGCGGCGAGGGGGTCCCGGGCCCGGATCGCGTCCAGCACCGAGCGGTGCTCGGCGGCGACCCGCGCCGCGCGCCCACCGCCCGGGGCGCCGTCCAGCCGGCGCGGCGGCATGGTGATCATCGCGGGCCCCAGGCCGGTCAGGGCGTCCACGTAGTACGGGTTCCCGCTGGCCTCCGCCACGGTCCGGTGGAACTCGAAGTCGTTCCCGAGGGACGCGGCCGGGTTGTCGACCTCCTCCTCGGAGCGCGTCAGGGCGTCCTCCATGCGGGCGAGCTGGTGCTCCTCCCGGGCCGTGGCCGCCAGCGCGGCGGCCTCGGACTCGACCCCGGTGCGGAAGGCCAGCAGCCGGCGCCGGTCCTGCAGGGTCCGCACCGGCCGGCTCGTCCCGCCGGGCGCGGCCGGTGGGGTGAGCACGAAGCTGCCGCTGCCGCGCCGGGTGTGCACGAGCCCCTCCGCCTGCAGGCGGGCGACGGCCTCGCGCACCACCGTGCGGCTGACCCCGTGCTCCGCGATCAGCGTGCTCTCGCTGGGCAGGCGCTCGCCGGGGGAGATGCGCCCGTCGACGATGCGGGCCCGGAGCTCGTCCACGAGGGCGGAGGTGAGGTTGCGGCTCATGGGGACATGATCCCATCCCGGGGGAGTCCTCGCAGTCCCGGTGCTCAGGGCCGGTGGGGCTCCTCGACCACGCTGCGGCCGGTCCCCGGCCGGGACTCCCAGGCCCAGGTCTCGTGCAGGCGCACCCGGCCGTCCCCGAGGACCTCGATGCGGGAGGTGCACGCCCCGCCGGCGGTCTGCCCGGCCGTGTCCAGGTGCGAGTAGCGGAAGCTCAGCCCGTCCCCGGCGCGGGTGCCCACGAGGAAGCCCCGGCGCACCGGGCCGCCCGCATACTCGGCCCACACGAGGTCGCCCTCCTGGTGGTAGGCGAAGAGCGTGTCGGTGCCCACGTCCCCGTCGGCGGTGTTGCGCACGCCCACGAACGTCCTCCCGTCGAGGTCCACGGTCTCGGGTGCGGTCGGCGGTGCCGGAGCTGGATCGGTCATGGGTCCACGGTACGGGCAGCCGGGCGCCGTCGTTATCGGTCCGCGATAACCTGCCTTGGCGGGCCGCTCCACGGGCCGTGACACTGGCACGGAGAGCCCCGGGTGCTGCGGGGCGTCCGCGAGAAGGGAGCAGGGATGATCTTCATCGTCGTCAAGTTCAAGGTGAAGCCGGAGTGGGCCGACCGCTGGGTCGACTTCTCCCGGGAGTTCACGGAGGCCACCCGCGCGGAGCCGGGCAACCTGTGGTTCGACTGGTCCCGCAGCGTGGAGGACCCCCACGAGTTCGTGCTCGTCGAGGCCTTCGAGGACGACGGCGCGGGCCCGCATGTGAACAGCGAGCACTTCGAGAAGTTCACGGCGGAGGCCCCGCGGGCGCTCGTGGAGACCCCGCAGATCATCAGCGAGCAGATCTCGGCCTCGGGCTGGAACCGGATGGGGGAGCTCACGGTCGACTGACCGACCTCCGGGGCACCGCCGGCCCGGGGGCCTGGCCCCCGGGCTGTTGGCAGGTGCAACCCGGCACGCCAGAATGTGAGGCATGACCGCACGCGACCCCGGCATGGCCTCCGTGCAGAAGGCCTTCGCGCTCCTGGACGTGGTCGCCGCGGACCCCCGCGGTGCCACGGCCAAGGACATCAGCACCGAGCTCGGGATGCCGCTGCCCTCGGTCTACCGGCTGCTGCAGACCCTCGTGGCCTCCGAGCACGTGGTGCACCTCCGGGACCAGCGCCGCTACGGCCTGGGCTACAAGCTCCACGCCCTCGACGCGTCCCTGCGCCAGCAGGTCGCCGTCCCCGCCACCGTCCGCCGCGCGGTGCAGGAGCTGCACGGGAGCGCCGACGCCGCCGCCTACTTCGCGGTCTACCGCGGGGACGCCATCGTGGTGGCGCACGTCGTCGACTCCCCGCGCCGGCCGCGCATCGACCCCATGGGCTTCGGCTTCACGGACGCCGCGCACGCCACGGCCTTCGGCAAGATCCTGCTCTCCCGCATGGACGACGACGAGGTGGCGGACTACCTCGGCCGCCACGGGATGCGGCCGCTGACGGACCGCACGCTCAGCACCCCGGAGGACCTCGGACGCGAGCTGGGGCGGGTGCGCGCGGAGGGCATCGCCGTGGAGCGGGAGGAGTTCGTGCCGGGGGCGTCGTGCCTGGCCGCGCCCGTGGTCGACTCCGCCGGGCGCACCCTCGGGTCCGTGGCCGTGTCCCTGCGCCCCGCCGACTTCGAGCGGCGGCACCGGACGGTCGCACCCGTCCTGCGGGACGCCGCGGACCGGGTGGGACGGGCCCTGCGCGCGGCGGAGGGCTGCCCGGACCGGTCCGCGACCGGCTGAGCAGCCCTCCGCCGCACGGCGGCTACAGGTGCCGGCCCGCCAGCTGCTCGGCGATGTAGTCCGCCTGCCGGACGGCCAGGGCCACGATCGTCAGCGTCGGGTTCGCCGCCGCGCCGGTCGTGAACAGCGAGCCGTCCGCGACGAACAGGTTCGGCACGTCGTGGGTCTGGCCGAACGCGTTGGTCACCCCGTCCTCGGGCCGCTCGCTCATCCGGGCCGTGCCCATGTTGTGGGTCGACGGATAGGGCGGGGTGTGGTGCACGGAGGTCGCGCCCACGGACTCGTAGAGCAGGGACGCCTGCTGGTAGCCGTGGTTGCGCATCGCGACGTCGTTCGGGTGGTCGTCGAAGTGCACGTTGGGCACGGGCAGCCCCAGGTGGTCCGTCACGGAGGAGTTGAGGGTCACCCGGTTGCGCTCCTGCGGCATGTCCTCGCCCACCACCCACATCCCGGCGGTGTTCTCGTAGCCGTCCAGCAGGGCCGTGTACTCCGGCCCCCAGGAGCCGGGGTCCACGAAGCTGGCGAGGAAGGGGAGGCCCAGGGAGATCGTCTCCATGTAATAGCCGCCGGCGAAGCCGCGGTCGATGTCGTGCCGGGACTCGTCCGCGACGAGCCCGGCCATCGTCTCGCCCCGGTACATGTGCACCGGCCGGTCGAACTGCGCGTAGATCGAGCCCGTGGTGTGCCGCATGTAGTTGCGGCCCAGCTGCCCGGAGGAGTTCGCGAGCCCGTCCGGGAACAGCGGGGAGCCCGAGAGCATGAGCAGCCGGGGCGTCTCGATCGCGTTGCACGCCACCGCCACGAGCCGCGCCCGCTGCCGCTGCACCCGGCCCTCGCCGTCGACGTAGAGCACGCTGTCGACCAGGCCCCGCTCCGTGTGGGTGATCTGCACGGCGTGGCTGTCCGCGCGCAGGTCGAGGTTGCCGGTGCGCAGGGCCTTGGGGATCTCCGAGACGAGCGTGGACCATTTCGAGCGGTTCTTGTCGCCCTGGAAGTTGAACCCGTCCTGGACCGAGGCCGGGCGCCCGTCGTACGGTTCCGCGTTGGTCCCGTAGGGGCCGGTCGCGTAGTGCCGGTAGCCGAGCTTCTCCGCGCCCGCGGCGAGCACCTTGTAGTTGTTGTTCGCAGGCAGTGCGGGGCGGCCGTGGCGGTGGGTGCTGCCGATCTTCCGCTCGGCACGGTCGTAGTACGGGGCGAGGTCCTCCAGGCCGATGGGCCAGTCCAGGAGGTTGGCGCCGTCGACGCGCCCGTAGACGCTGCGGGTGCGGAACTCGTGGGCCTTGAACCGGGGGGTGGCCCCGGACCAGTGGGTGGTGGTCCCGCCGACGGCCTTGACGATCCACGCCGGGAGGTTGGGGAAGTCCCGGGCGATCCGCCACGACCCCGTGGTGGTGCGCGGGTCCAGCCATGCCATCTGGTGGAAGGCCTCCCACTCGTCGTTGACCCAGTCGTCCGGGGTCAGGTGCGGCCCGGCCTCGAGGAGCACCACCTTGACGCCCTTCTCCGCGAGCTCGTGGGCGAGGGTGCCTCCGCCGGCTCCGGAGCCGATGACGACGACGGCAGTGTCGTCGTCGAGGTCGATCTGCGCCGCGCGCTGCTGGTCCTGGGGCGTGGTGGTCATGCGGTCTCTCCGTGGTCGATGACGTCCGACCCCTTGAAGAGGTCGCTGAAGGGTTCGTCGGTGGTCTCGGAGGCGCCCTGCTGGTCCAGGTTCCAGCCCTCCTTCGGGGCGGCGGTCGCCACCGGGTAGCCGAGGGGCCCGCACTCGGTCAGCTCCTCCTCGGACTCCTCGACGCGCGGGTCCGGCAGCCAGTCCAGGTCGTCGAAGCCGCGGTGCAGATAGCCGCCCTTCGAGAAGGACTCGCCCTCGTAGCCCAGGGCCTCCCACACCTCGTGGTCGTCGTAGAGGTGCAGCACGGTGGTGCGGCGGATGAAGCCGAAGAACTCGAGGTCGGCGATCCGCCGGAGCACCTTGAGCGCGGCGTCGTCCGGCAGGTCCACGAACGGGGCGTCGCTGAGCGAGTTCAGGGTCAGGAGCCCCTGGGTCAGGGCCATCCGGAACCACGTGGAGGACTCGGCCTCGGCGGCGATCTTCTCCGCCATCCGTTCGTACGGGCCGTCGGGGATCCGGGGGTGGGGGAACGCCACCCGGATGACGCGGGTGAGGGTGCGCTTCGCCTCGTCGGTCAGGGCGAGGGCGTTGAGAGCGGAGTACTTCGCGGGATAGACCATGGGTCTCCTCCTCGTCGGCGGTGACGGGTGTGACTCGAAGTGTGATCCAGCGCACGCCGCGGGGCCAGGCCCGTTATCGCAGGACGAGAATCGGCGCCCGTGAGAGCATGGGCCGACCGAAGGAGGCCGTGTGATCGTCGAGCGACTGCCGGAGCACCTGCACGGGGACGCCGTGTCCCTGTGGGAGGAGGCGGGGCTGACCCGCCCCTGGAACGACCCGCGCGCGGACCTGGAGCGGGCGCTCGGGAGCCCGTCCTCCACCGTGCTGGCCGCCGTCGAGGAGGGCCGCCTGACCGGCACCGCCATGGTGGGCCACGACGGCCACCGCGGCTGGGTGTACTACGTGGCCGTGCACCCGTCCCGCCGGGGCCGGGGACTGGGCCGCGATCTGATGGCCGCGGCCGAGCGGTGGGTGGCCGGGCACGGCATCCCGAAGATGCAGCTCATGGTCCGCGGCACGAACACGGGCACCCGCGAGTTCTACGAACGGATGGGCTACGCCGTGCAGGACACCGTGGTGCTCGGGAAGTTCTTCGACCCCGAGCGGCAGGCCCAGCAGAGCGGCTGACCCCGGCTCAGCCGAGGGGATCGGTGACGCCCTGCGGGCAGTCGTAGCGCGCGAAGTCCCAGGCGCTGCGGCGCGCGCCGGCCCGGTAGGCGCTGTCCCAGAACTCCAGCACGGCGCCGTGGGGATCGGGCAGCACCCGCACGTCGTCGTAGCGCAGGACCGCGAGGTGGCCGGTGCCGCGCTCGCTCCAGGACGCGGCCTCCGGTCGCAGGGGCTCGTCGGCCAGCCCGTCGGGCTCCGGGGCCGTGTAGGAGTAGAAGGCCGGCGCCGGGAAGGCGGGGTCCCCGAACCAGAACCCGGAGCTGATGACCTCCCGCGAGTAGGCCTCCCGGGTGACCGGGTCCGTGCCGGGCGGGGGATCCACGGAGCGGTCGGCGAAACGGGTCACGGTGATGTCGAACGTGTGCCAGAAATGGTGCACGGGGCTCGTCTTCCCGGACCAGCCGGCGGCGAACTCCTCCAGCAGCAGGTTCACCTGGCCCAGGACCTGCCAGTAGCGGGTGACGGCGGCGGGGTCGTAGGCGGCGTGCTCGGTGTCGGCGCCGAACGGGCGCCCGGAGTCGGGCAGGTCGAACGGGTGCGGACGGGCGATGACCACCTCGGCCCCCACCGCCTCCAAGGCGTGCAGGACCCGGGCGTGGAACTCGGCGACGGACAGCCCCGGCAGGGCGAAGGAGTGCCGGGCCCCGGCGGCGGTGCTCACGTCGAGGCGGTGGTCCAGGAAGTCGAAGTCGATCGCGAAGACCGGGTCCCGTCCCATCGGGCGGGTGGTGATGCCGCGGCCGGTGACGTGGAACGGGACGTTCCACCAGTGGTTGCGGCGCGGCGCGGCCGCCAGCCGCACCTTGCCGACCACCTGCGCGAACCGGTGGACGGTGTCCAGGGTGTCCCGCCAGGACTCGTAGGGCATCTCGGGAAAGGCGGCGTGGGTCATGGCTCCTCCTGCGCTCCAGTGTGCGGTCCGGACTGCACGGCGTCCAGGGGTGTCCGCGGTCCGGCGGAAGTGCCACAGTGGTGCGGGAGGCCGCGGTGGGCGGCGTCCTGCGCGGTGGAGGTGGTCGGCATGAGCGACGACGACGTGAACGACGACATGGGCGAGGACGTCGACGAGGGCGTCCCGCCGAGCGGCACGGGCTGCGCCGAGTGCCTGGAGGCCGGCGGGTGGTGGGTGCACCTGCGCCGGTGCGCCCGGTGCGGCCACGTCGGCTGCTGCGACACCTCGCCGGCCCAGCACGCCACGGCCCACCACCGGCGGACCGGCCACCGGTACGTGCGCAGCTTCGAGCCGGGGGAGTCCTGGTACTGGGACTACGCCACCGGGTCGTTCACCCGGGGGCCGGACCTGGCCCCGCCCCGGCACCGCCCCGAGGACCAGCCTGTTCCCGGCCCCGAGGGTGCCGTGCCCGCCGACTGGCGCCGGCACGTGCACCGGTGACGCGTCCACCGGTGCTCCGTCCGCCGGTGCCCCGTCCGCCGCGCGCCCGGCCATGACCGCCCCACGCGGCCCCGCAGCCGCGCCCCGGCTGCTGTCGTGGGGGCAGCGGCGGGCCCGGTGGGTGCTGGCCGCCACCGTGCTCGGCTCGGCCCTGACGTTCATCGACACGACCGTGGTGAGCATCGCCCTGCCGTCCGTCGGCGCGGACCTGGACGCGGGCAGCACCGGGCTGACCTGGGTGGTCAACGGGTACACGCTGACGCTGGCCGCCCTCGTCCTGCTGGGCGGCTCGCTGGGGGACCGGTTCGGCCGGCGCAGGATCTTCCTGATCGGCGTCGGCTGCTTCGCCGGGGCCTCCGCACTGTGCGGCCTGGCCCCGGACGTCACCGTCCTCGTCGCCGCGCGCGCCGTGCAGGGGATCGGCGGGGCCCTCCTGGTGCCGACCGCGCTCGCGATCCTGCAGGCCTCCTTCGCGCCGGAGCACCGGGCCCGCGCCATCGGCGCCTGGTCGGGGCTCACGGGGGTGGCCTCGGCCGTGGGGCCGTTCGCGGGCGGCTGGCTGGTCCAGGCCACCTCCTGGCGGTGGGTGTTCCTGGTCAACCTGCCGCTGGCGCTCGCGGTGGTGCTGATCGCCCGCCGGCACGTGCCCGAGTCGAGGGACCCGGCGGCCTGCCCGCAGCTGGACGTGCCGGGCGCCGCGCTGCTGGTGGCCGGTCTGGCGGCGCTGACGCTCGGGCTGACCGCCGCGGCCGGCGACGACCGGTCGGTCCCGGCCGTGGGCGGGGCGCTCGCGGCCGGGGCGGGGCTGCTGGGGGCGTTCCTGCTCCGGGAACGCCGGGCGGAGTCCCCGCTGCTGCCGCCCGCCCTGCTCGGGCGGCGGCTGTTCGTCGCGGCGAACGTCATCACCTTCGTGCTCTACTCCGGCCTGGGCGCGGTCTTCTTCGTGCTCGTCGTCGCCCTCCAGGTGGGGGCGGGGTTCTCGCCCGTGGCGGCCGGGCTCTCGCTGCTGCCCGTCACCGCCCTGATGCTGCTGCTCTCGCCGTCGGCCGGTGCCCTGGCGCACCGGAGGGGGCCGCGGCTGCCCCTGACGGCCGGTCCGCTGCTCGCCGCGCTCGGGGTGCTCCTGCTGGGCCGGGCCGGGCCCGGGGCGCACTACCTCCTGGAGGTGCTGCTCCCGGCCGCGGTCTTCGGCGCGGGGCTGACCCTCCTGGTCACCCCGCTGACCGCCACGGTCCTCGGTGCGCTGCCCACGGAGCAGGCCGGGCTGGCCAGCGGCGTCAACAACGCGGTGGCGCGCACGGCGGGACTGCTCGCGGTCGCGGCGATCCCGCTCGTGGGCGGGCTCGGGGAGACCGGCCTCACCGACCCGGCCCGGTTGCGCGACGGCTTCCCCGTGGTGATGGGGGTCTGCGCGGGTCTGCTGGCCGTGGGCGGGCTGCTGTCCGCGGTGGTCCTGCGCCCCACGGCGCGGGGCGGCCCGGGACGGCTTCGCCGCGCGACACATTGTTGACCCGCTCCGCAGTGCGTCTCTACTCTGAAGCCCCCTCGTCGCTGGACAGATGTTCGAGGATGCTCGGACACGGCGGTGCGCCGGGACGCCCTCACCGCCCGAGCAGCAGCGAAGCCGGTGGGGCACCGGTATGCTCGCGCAGTCGCGCGGGATTCCGCTTCGCTTCCCGGCCGGATCGTCCCGAGGACGTGATGTGCCGTGCGCCCTTCCCTCATCACTGCAATTGCCGCCTTACCCCGTGCCCGTGAACGGCGACCACATCGGGGACGCGGACGTGGGGGAGGGTCCGCGCTGGCCCTCGCCGCGCTCCTGGCCGGCGGGCCGGCCGCCACCGCCGTGGAGGCCGGGGTCGAGCCGCAGACCGATGCGGCCAGGGCTACTCAACCCGCTCCTGGGCTCGAGCAGTTCTACGCCCAGGAACTCGTGTGGACCGCGTGCGGCGTGGCCGCGGAGTGCGCACGGGCGCGCGTTCCACTGGACTACGACCACCCCGTTGGGGGCGAGATCGAACTGGCGCTGACACGGCTGGCGAGCTCCGATCCTTCCGCCCGGCGAGGATCCATGCTGGTCGACTTCGGCGGTCCCGGAGTGACCGTGGCAGGATCGATCGAGGCGTGGGCATCGGGGCTGGACCCGTCGGTCCGTACGGCCTACGACATCGTCGGCGTCGACCCGCGCGGTGTGGGCGCGTCCACGGCGGTGGAATGTGTGGACGACGCCACGCTGGACGAGCTGCGCGCCGCCCGGTTCGATCCTGATACGGCCGAGGGGCTCTCCGAACTCACCGCGTTCTCCGAACAGTTCGCCGCGGCGTGCGCGGCGAATACCGGGTCCCTGTTGGGCGAGGTCGACACCGTCAGCGCCGCGAGGGACCTGGACATCCTGCGGGCGGTGCTGGGCGAAGAGGAGCTCGACTACCTCGGCTACTCCTACGGGACCGACCTGGGCGCCACCTACGCCGAGATCTTCCCCGAGCGCACGGGACGGTTTGTCCTCGACGCGGCGCTTGACCCGAGCCTCGATGCTGCAGAGCGCACGCTCGGTCACGCCGCGGCCCTCGAGCGAACCCTTCGCGCCTACGCCGCCTCCTGCCTGCCCCAGGAAGGCTGCCCGTTCGACGGCACCGTGGACGACGCCGTGGCGCAGATCCGGGACCTGCTCGAGCGACTCGAGACGGACCCGTTGCCCACCACCGACGAGCGTGCGCTCACCGTTGACCAAGCGATCTATGGCATTTCGCTCCTCTTGCCGGAGGTCCGGGCGTGGCCGGATCTGAGCCAGTTCCTCCGCCAGGCCATGGAACAGGGCGACGGGACGGGGCTGCTGTTCCTGGCGGACGTCTATTGGGGCCGCGGTCCGGACGGCAGATACTCGGGCAATGCGTACGAGGCCCACATCGCGGTCAACTGTCTCGACCATCCGGTGGACACCGATCCCGCCGCGATGGCGGCGCTCGACGAGCAACTGCAGGAGGCGTCGCCGACCCTCGGCGACTGGTTAAGTCACGGAGAGGTGATTTGCGGGGCCTGGCCCTACGATCCCGTCCGGGAGCCGGTCACGATCGACGCTGCCGGGGCCGGGCCCATCCTGGTCGTGGGGAGTACGGGGGACCCGGTCACGCCCTACGCGTGGTCACAGGCGCTCGCCGAGCAGCTCGAGGGCGGGCACCTGCTGACTCGCGAGGGGGAGGGGCACACCTCCTACACACGGGGTGACACATGCATCGACGCCATCGTCAACGACTACCTCCTGGCGGGTGTGCTGCCGGCGGAGGAAGGGACCTGCTGAGCCGGGGGAGTCCCTCGCGGAGCGGGCAGAAAGCGGCCGGTACGAGATCGCCCCCGCACCGGCCCAGCCACCAGGGAAATCAGGAAGATCCGGCAGCTCCGGCCCATCCTACTGAGACGCGGGTCACGGATCACCACTTGATTTTCCGGCCCGCGTCAGGACCGGGGCGGGCCGCTTCCGCAGGCCGACCGGGAGGACACAGGACGAGGAACAGAGGGATGTCATGAAGAATCGTGACGTGATCCGCCAGAGCGTGGTCGTGGGCGCCGTGGCCGGGGGCATCCTCAGCGGTGTCACGGCGGACTACGGAACGGCCGAGGACGGCCGCAGCCTGCTCGTGCCCGCGGACGGCGCCTTCGTCATCTGGGTGCCCGTCTACGGCGGGATCATCGGCTACACGGTCCGTCAGGCGAGGCCGTCCGCCCGGGCGGACGCCCTCCTCCGCCGCACCGGCGTTCCGACGGCGTGCGCCGTGGGGCTGTCCGGACTGTGGGCCAGGACGCAGGACCTCCCGTGGCTCCAGCTGCCGCTGGTCGCCGCGACGGCCGCTGCGGCGTGGACCGCCTACGCCCGGGCAGAACCGGCCGATCCCGTCGAGCGTGCCTCCGCGGCCGACCGGTGGCTGGTCAGGGCGCCACTGGGGCTGTTCGCGGGCTGGCTCGGCCTGGCCTCGGTGGTGGCCAGTGCGGAGGCGCTCATCGAGGTCGGGGCGCTGCCGGGAGCCGCGGCGCCGGAGGCCCGGGCCGCGGTCCTGCTGGCCGCCACGGCCGCGTCGACCGGGGCCGCCGCCTGGCGGCGGCCCGTGTCCCGGGCCTATCCCGCAGCCGTGGTGTGGGGGCTGGCCGGCGTGGCGGTGCAGACGGCCGGGCGCCACCCCTGGCCGGCGGTCTCCGCTCTGGCAGGGGCGGCCGGCGTCACGGCTGCGGCCGTCCTCGCCCCGCGCCCCCGCGGCGGAGCCCGGGGCGCGGCAGACCCGGCAGCTGACCGGCCAGGGAGGCGACGAGGGCCAGCCCGAACCCCGCGGCCTGGAGCCCGGTGAGCGTCTCGTCCAGCAGCAGCCACCCCAGGGCGGCGGCCGTCACCGGGGTCAGCGGGATCAGCAGGGTCAGGCTGGTGGACGGCACGCGCCGGCCGGCGTGGAACCACGCGGCGTAGGCGACGGCGCCGCCCGGCAGCGCCAGCCAGGCGTAGCCGAGCACGGCCGGCAGGTCCAGGACGAACGCCCCGGTCTCCAGCAGCGGCACGAGCGGCGCGATCATGAGACCGCCGAGCGCGAGCTGCCAGCCGGTCGCCGCGAGTCCGTTCATGCCCTCGGGCAGCCCCCACCGGCGGGTCAGGACCACCCCGGCGGCCATGACCGCGGTGCCGGCGAGGGCCGCGGCGAGGCCCAGGGCGTCCAAGGTGACGGTGCCGGCGAACACGGCCACGGACACGCCCGCCACCGCGGTGAGGGACCAGAGCACCCGGGGGAGCGGGGTGCCCTGCCGGAAGGCCAGGAGGAGCAGGAGGGCCGCGACCAGGGGCTGGGCGGAGCCGACGACCGCGGCGAGGCCGCCCGGCAGGCGGTACGCGCCGAGGAAGAGCAGGGGGAAGAACGCCCCGAAGTTGAGCAGCGCGAGCACCGCGAACCGTCCCCACCAGGCGCGCGGCGGCAGCTGCCTGGTCATGGCGAGCAGCAGCAGACCGGCCGGGAGGGCCCGGAGCAGGGACGCGGTCATGGGGCGGTCCGGCGGCAGCAGCTCGGTGGTGACCACGTAGGTCGTGCCCCACACGACCGGCGCCACGGCGCCCAGGAGGATCAGCCGGGCGTGACCGGCCGGGGCGTGGTCCACCGCCGCACCTCCGATCCGCTCTGCACCCCGTGCCGGCCGGGCTGCCCCGATCCTACGGGCCCGCTCCGGCGGGGAGCGGAGTAGATTGCCACCATGGACATCCGCGCGGGGGCCGTGTGCGTGCCGGCCGTGCTGGCGCTGCTGCTGACCGGCTGCGCCGCGGACGGCGGCGGGCCCATGGCCACCGGCGACCGCCTGGACGGGCCGGCGGGCGCGCCCGCCCTGGACGTCGAGGTCGTCGTGGAGGACCTCGAGCTCGCGTGGGACGTGGCCCTCACCCCGGCGGGCACCGTGCTGGTGACGGAGCGGGCCGGCCGGCTGCTGGCCCACGACGAGCGGGGCACCCGGAAGGTCGCGGCCGACCTGGACGACCTGTTCGTGGGCAGCGAGGCCGGGCTGATGGGCCTGGAGGTCTCCCCGGACTTCGACCGGACGCGGGAGATCTTCCTGTGCCACGCGACGCGGACCGAGGACGGCGGACCGCGGGACGTGCGGGTCACCCGCTGGCGGCTCGACGAGGACGCCGCGGCGGCCGAGCGCACCGGGACGGTCGTCGAGGGCCTGCCCATCAGCTCCGGCCGGCACAGCGGCTGCCGGCTGCGCTTCCACCCGGACGGCACCCTGCTGGTGGGCACCGGGGACGCCGCGCAGGGCGAGAACCCGCAGGACCCGGACTCGCTCGGCGGCAAGACGCTGCGGCTGCGCCCCGACGGGACGGTCCCGCGGGACAACCCGTTCGCCGACCGGGACGGGCCCGCCGCCGCCGTCCACACCGTCGGCCACCGCAACGTCCAGGGCCTCGCGGTGCAGCCCGGGACGGGCACGGTGTGGTCGGCGGAGCACGGCCCCGGCACGGACGACGAGATCAACGTCCTCGAGCCCGGCGGCAACTACGGGTGGGACCCGGTGCCCGGCTACGACGAGTCCGTGCCGATGACCGATCTGGAGAAGCACCCCGACGCGGTCGGGGCCGCCTGGTCCTCCGGGCGCCCGACCGTCGCCCTCGCCGGAGCGGTCTTCCTCGACGGGCAGCAGTGGGGCGCGTGGGACGGCGCGCTGGCCGTGGCGGAGCTGAAGAACACCGGGGTGGGGGTCTACCGGGTCGAGGACGCCGCGGTCACGGGGCGGACCCGCATGGCGGAGCTGGAGAACGAGTACGGCCGGCTGCGCTCCCTGACCCTCGACGGGGAGGGCGCCCTGTGGGTCACCACCTCCAACGGCGGCGACGACGCGGTCCTGCGCGTCACCCCGCGGCCGCCCGAGGGCTGACCGGTTCCGCAGATCCGTCCTCCGGCGGATCCGCGGCGGGCCGGGGACGTAGCAGGGTGGACCCATGCCCGTTCCTCCTCCCGGTCCCTGCCGCGTCGCGGCCCTCGACGTGGCGCGCGGCCTCGCGATCCTCGGCACGCTCGCCACCAACATCTGGATCTTCAGCCATCCGGGCGGCTTCCTGGGCTATCTGGTCGACCCCCTCGCCGGGACCGTCGACCAGGTCCCACGGATGGTCGAGGCGCTGCTGATGGCCGCGGCCAACGGCAAGTTCCTGGGCCTGCTGATGCTCCTCTTCGGGATCGGGCTCGCCGTCCAGCACGCGTCCGCCCGGCGGCGCGGACGCCCGTGGCCCCGCTCCTACGGGGTGCGGGCAGGGATCCTGTTCCTGGACGGGCTCGTCAACTACCTGCTGATCGTCGAGTTCGACGTCCTGATGGGCTACGCGCTGACGGGGATGGTCGTGGCATGGCTGGTGACCACCTCGGAACGGGTGCAGCGCGTCGCCGCCCTGCTGTGCGCCGCGGCGCACGTCGCGGTGATCGGGGTGCTGACGGCAGTCCTCGTCGTCGTCCCCGCCGGGGACCCGGCCCAGGCCCTGTCCCGTCCGAACCCCTACGCCGACGGCACCTGGTGGGAGCTCGTGCTGCTGCGCGTGGACGCCGCCGTCCTGTTCCGTGCCGAGCCCGTCCTGATCCTCGGGCTGGGGGTGGCCGTGTTCCTCACCGGACGGTTCCTGTGGGAGGCCGGTCTCTTCGCCCCGGAGGGCGGCCGGTGGCGGCGCCGGCTCATGGTCCTGGGCCTCGGCGCCGCTCCGCCCCTGGACCTCGGCCTGAACGTCCTGGGCGGACAGGCCGGTGCCTTCCTCGCCCGCTACACCACCGCCCCTGTCGGGGCGACGGGTCTGCTGGCGCTCGTGGCCCACCTCGGCGTGCGCCGAGCCGGCCGCCGTCCGTCCTGGCCCGCCCGGCGGCTCGCGGAGGTCGGGCGGGCCGCCCTGAGCTGCTATCTGCTGCAGAACCTGGTGGCCTCGGCCCTGTTCTACGGCTGGGGCGCGGGTCTGGCCGTGGCCGCGTCGCCGTACCGGCTGCCCGTCACCGTCCTCGGCTGGCTGGTCGTCTGCGCCGCCGTGCTGGGCTTCGCCCACCTGTGGCTGCGCCGGTTCCCGCGGGGGCCGCTGGAGGAGATCACGGCGCGGGTCACCGGCGCGCGGCGCGTTCTCGAGGCCGTGCCCGCCGGGGGCTGAGAACCCGGTCCCCGACGCCGCACTCCCGGGGCCCGCGCCCGCTCAGGACTCCGCCTGGCCCTGCCGCCAGTAGCCCATGAAGGAGACGTGGTCCTTCGGGATGCCCGCCGCGTCCACGCACAGCCGGCGCAGCGCCTTGACGGTGCCGGACTCGCCGGCGAGGAACACATAGGGGGCGTCGGCGCGCGCGGGAACGGCCACCGACCACGCGCGGGGCTCGGCGGCGTCCTCCACGAGCGAGAGGGCCGGGGTCCCGCGGTCCCGCTGCGGGCGGCGGCCGGCCAGGACGTCGTCCACGGCGCCGCCGGGCAGCTCGAGCAGGCTCGCGAGGCGCACCGCGGCCCGGTGTCCGTGCCCGGCCGGCTCGGGGCCGCCGGCGCGGGGCAGGACGTGCAGCCGCACGTCCGGCAGGTCGGCGGGCAGGCAGTGGGCGGCCACGTCGTCCGGGTGCGGGACCTCGAGCACCACGTCGAGGCGGGGACGCGTCCCACCGTCGACCGGCCCGTGGTGGGCCTCCGTGAACTCCTCCGCGACGGACATCAGGGCCGGTGCCGCGGTCTCGTCCCCGACGGCGAGCACGCGGTGGGCGCCACCGTGGTCCCACGCCGCCCAGGGCCGCTCCCGCGGTCCGGGCCCGAGCAGGTACACGCGCTCGCCGGGGGACACCGCGGCCGCCCACCGGCTGCCCGGGCCGTCCTGGGCGTGCCCGCCGTGCACCACGACGTCGATCACGAGCTCCGGGACCACCATCCCGCAGAACGTGGTGCGCCGGACGCCGCGCACGGTGTAGGTGCGCATCCAGCCGCGCTCCTCGGCGGGACGGGCGAACCAGCCCTCCCGCAGGCCCACGGACAGGTCCGCCCGCTCCGGCTCGCGGTCCGGCGGCGGGACCAGCAGCTTGATGTAGGCGTCGCGGCATCGGGCCCGGTCCCCGGCCCCGATGAGCGCGGGGGACAGGCCGGCGAGCTCCGGGCCCGCCAGGGTGATCCGGCGGAAGGACGGGCACAGCTGGGTCACGGACGTCACGGCGGCCTCGACGCACAGCACGGGCGCGGCAGCCGCATCCGGGGTGGCCTCGGGGGTGGGGAGGGCGGTCACAGCAGGGTCCTTCCGATCTCGGCGGCGGCCGCACGGGGGGCGGGGTCCAGGGACACGGGCGCCGGCGGCGCTGCGGGGTGGGAGCCCTCGTGGGCCCGCCCGCGGGGCAGGACGACGGGCCGCCCGCCCAGGGGATCCCGGGCGACGTCCGCCCGGAGCCCGAAGACCTCGGCCAGCAGCTCCGGGGTGAGCACCTCCGCGGGCGTGCCCACGGCCACGATCCGTCCCGCGGCCATCGCCACGAGCCGGTCGGCCACGCGCGCGGCCAGGTTCAGCTCGTGCAGGACGGCGACGACGGTGGCGCGGCCGGCGCCCGGCCCGTCCGGGTGCTCGAGACCCCGCAGCATGTCCAGCAGGTCCACCTGGTGCGCCAGGTCGAGGTAGGAGGTGGGCTCGTCCAGCAGCATCGTCCGGGCCTGCTGGGCCAGGGTCAGGGCGATCCAGACCCGCTGACGCTGCCCGCCGGAGAGCTCCTCCACCGGCCGCGCCGCCAGGGCCGTGAGCTCGGTGAGCTCCATCGCCCGGGCCACGGCCGCGTCGTCGTCCGGGGAGGGCGCGCCCCACCACCGGCGGTGCGGGTGCCGTCCGCGCTCCACGAGCTCCGCGACGGTCAGCCCCTCCGGGACCACGGGGGACTGCGGCAGGAGGCTGACCGAGCGGGCGTACTGGCGGGCGTGCCACTCGCGCACGCCGCGGCCGTCCGCCTCGAGGGTGCCGGCGAGCGGGCGCAGCTGCCGGGACAGGCCCTTGAGCAGCGTGGTCTTGCCACAGCCGTTGGCGCCGATGAGCACGGTGGTCGCCCCGTGCGGGATGTCGAGGTCCACCTCCCGCACCACGGTGCGGTCGTCGTAGCCCAGGGACAGCCCGCGCATCCGGAACGCGGGGACGTCGGCCTCCGGGTCCTGCACGGGGCGCAGGTCGGGGCGCAGCTCGGGTTTCGTGCCAGGGCTCATGCCAGGGCTCCTCTCCGCTGCCGTACGAGCAGCCACAGCATCACGGGGGCGCCCACGGCGCCGGTGACCACCCCGGCGGGCAGCTGCACCTGCGCGACCAGTCCCGCGCCGATGGAGTCGGCCACCACCACGACCACGGCGCCCACGAGGGCGCACGCCACGATCGAGGTCCGGCCGCGGGTCAGGGCGGTGGCCACCGGGGTGGACATGAGCGCCACGAAGGCGAGCGGGCCGGTCGCCGCGGTGGCCACGGCGGCCAGGAGCACGCCCAGGCCCAGCGCCAGGGCCCGGCTGCGACCCGGGCGCGCCCCGAGCCCGGCCGCCAGCTCGGGGCCGAGCTCGGCGGGCTCGAGCGCGCGGTGCACCGCCACGGCCGCGGGCACCGCCAGCACCAGGCACGCCCCGAGGACGGTGATCCGCTCCCACGTGGCGGCGTTGAGCGAGCCCGCCGTCCAGAGGGCGGCGTCCTGGGCACTGTTCAGGGATAGCCGCACCAGCAGGGCCGCGGTGAGGGCCTGGGCGAGCGCGGCCACGCCGATGCCGGCGAGCAGGAAGCGCTCGCCCACGATCCCACCGGTGCGCAGGCGCACCGAGGCGGTGGCGATGAGGGTCGCGGCGAGCAGTGCCCCCGCCAGGGCGGTCCAGGACACGGCCGTGCCCCGCAGACCCCACACGGCGGTGCCGGCCACGGCCCCCGCCGCGGCGCCGTAGGTGATGCCCAGGATGTCCGGGCTGGCCAGGGGATTGCGGAGCACCCGGCGGAACAGGGCGCCGGAGCAGCCGAGGGCGGTGCCGGCGAGCGCGCCGAGCAGGGCGCGCGGCAGCTTCTCCTGGAGCACGATGAAGCTCGCCCCGGGGATCTGCTCCCCGGCGAGGATCGCGAAGAAGTCCGGGACCGTCACGGTGTAGCGCCCGAGCAGCACGCGCACGGCCAGGGCGGCCAGCAGCGCCAGGGCCAGCAGGGCGACGGCCCGGCGGGTGCGCCGGGACCGGTCGCGGCGCACGCCGCGCACGAGCTCGGCGGCGCCGGGCGCCTCGGGGGCGGCGGGTGCGGGGGCGAGCACGGTGCCGGTCACAGGGTCACGCTCCGTCCCCGGCGCAGCAGCGCCAGCAGCACGGGCACGCCCAGCACCACGGTGGTGACGCCCACGTGGATCTCCTGGGGCGGGGTCAGCACCCGGCCCAGGACGTCGGCCAGCAGCAGCAGCACGGGGCCCAGCACCACGCTGAACAGGACGATCCAGCGGTAGTCGCCGCCGAGGAAACGGCGCACGGCGTGGGGCACGAGCAGCCCCACGAAGGCGATGGGGCCCGCGAGCGCCGTGGCCGAGCCGGAGAGCAGGACCACGCCCACGAACACCAGGAAGCGCTGCACGCCCAGGTCCACGCCGAGACCGTGGGCGAGCTCGTCGCCCAGCGCCATCGCGTTGAGCCCCGAGGAGCCGCCGAGCACGAGGAGCACGCCGAGGAGCACCAGCGGCGCCACGGCGGCGAGGTCGGTGGTCTCGGCGCGGGCGACCGAGCCGATGCTCCAGAACCGGAAGCGGTCCAGGACCGCGGGCAGGACGAGCACCACGGAGGTGGTCAGCGCGGTGAAGCCGGCGTTGACGGCCGCCCCGGACAGGACCAGGCCCGCCGGGGTCGGGGCGCCGCCGCCGAGCCGGGACGAGCCGAAGACGAGCACGGCGGCCACGGCCGAGCCGGCCAGGGCCAGCGCGGTGAGCTGCCACGTGGCCACCAGACCGAGCCAGCCGATGCCGAGGACCACCGCGCACGCGGCGCCGGCGGTCAGACCCAGGAGCCCCGGGTCGCCCAGGGGATTGCGGCTGACCCCCTGCATGCCGGCGCCGGCCACCGCCAGCGCGGCCCCCACGAGGACCGCGGTCAGGGTGCGGGGGATCCGGCTCTGCACCACGGCGGCGTCGATGCCCAGCCCGGCGGAGACCTGGGACCAGCCCCCGCCGAGCAGATCGGCCGGCAGCCCGGTGAGCACCGCCACCACGGTGGCCGGGTCCACCGAGCGGGCTCCCCAGAACAGGGAGGCCGCGGCGGAGAGGACGAGCAGCGCCAGCGCCGCGGACAGGGCGATGCCCCGGCGCCGCACAGCGGTGCCGGGGGCCCGCCGGGCCGGTCGGGCCGGCCGGGCGGGGGAGACCGCGCTCGGGCTGCTCACCGGGACCGGGATCTCACCGACCGCCGGCGGAGGCCGCGGCCTCGGCGATGTCCGGCAGCACGTTCTCGAGGGCCCACGGGATGCTCAGCGGGGAGGCCGCGGAGACCGAGAGCACCTCCTGCTGATCGCTCTGGAGCACGAGGGCGTCGTTCTCGACCGCGGGAACGCGGCTGAGCAGGGGGTCCTTTTCGATGGCCTCGCGCACGCTGTCGTCCTCGGCCCAGCTGACGAAGACGTCGGACGTCAGCTCGTCGGCGCGCTCCGGGGACCAGGTGATGAAGAACTCGTCCTCCTTGCCCTCGGCGGCCTCCGCGACCGCCTCGGACTGGACCATGCCGAGGGACTCCAGGAACTTGGGACGGTTGTCCACCGCGGTGTAGGCGAAGATCTGGTCGGCCGCGGACGGGTCGAGCGTGCCGTACACGAAGGACGTGCCCTCGAGCTCCGGGTACTCGGCGGCGGCGTCCTCGAGCTGCTGCTCGACGTCGGCCACGACCTCGGCGGCCCGCTCCTCCCGGCCCAACGCCTGGCCGATGAGCTCGGTGGAGTCCTGCCAGGACGTCCCGTAGGCCACGGCGTCCTCGGGGAAGCCGACGACGGGCGCGATCTCGGAGAGCTTGTCGTAGTCCTCCTGGGTCAGCCCGGAGTAGGCGCCCAGGATGATGTCGGGCTGGAGCGCGGCGATCGCCTCGAAGTTGATGCCGTCCGTCTCGGCGTAGGTCTCCGGGGCCTCGGCGCCGGACTCCTCGAGCGCGGCGTCGAACCAGTCCGTGGAGCCGTTCTCGTTGGCGCCGAAGTCCAGGGAGGGCACACCGACCGGGACCACGCCGAGGGCGGTGGCGACGTCGTGGTTGACCCAGGACACCGTGGCCACGCGCTCGGGGGCCTCCTCGATCGTGGTCTCGCCGAACGCGTGCTCCACGGTGCGCGGGAACTCGCCGGTGGCGCCCTCCGCGGACGCGGACCCGCTCTCGGCCTCCCCGCCCGCCGGGCCGGTGGAGCACCCGGTCAGGACCAGGGCCCCCGCGGCCAGCAGGGCGGCCGGGGCGAGGACGCGGCGGCGCGCGGGGGAGGGGATCAGCGGGCGCGGAGCGCGGGGGAGCAGAGAGGCCACGGCCACCCTTTCGGACGTCGACAGCGGGGCCGTCGGTGCGGAGCCAGGTGAGGCAAGGGTTGCCTAACCAGTAGGACTGGGATCACCCTAGGGTGTGCTCCGGCCAATACGCAACACGAGCATGATGTAATCGCTCCATCGACGGGTGGGGGACGGCTTGCCGCGCTCCCCGGGGCGCCCGAGCGGACGCTCGCAGACCTCGGTGACATGGTCGAGGCGGCCCGGCGGCCCTGCCTCGGCCACGCCGCGCTCCTCCACCTCCCGGTTGCACGACCTGCCTGCTGGGTCCGCCTGCTGGACCCCGGAGGGACCAGACGGCCGCCGGGGGCGGAGGTCGTGTGCTGCGCGCCACCGGCCGAGCACGGTCTGTGTCCTGCATGGTGGAATGGAGTCCTGGCCCACGGGAGGAGGGGAACGCCGATGAGGTTCCTGCCTGCTGTCGCCGCCCTGATCGCGCTGACGGTCGCCGTGCTCAGCGCGGTCCGGGGCGACTGGGGGGTCGTCGTCGTCAGCGCCGTGCTCTGCGCGATCGCCGTCAGGGCGCAGCTGTTCATCCGGCGCGGCGAGCCCCCGGACCCGGGCGGACCCGAGGAGCACTAGGGGCGGCCCGGGCGGCGCCACCGGGGCGACGCCGGCGCCCGGTGCGGGCGGTGCGCCCCGGCCCGGGCGCCGCCGCGCCGCGGCACCGCGACCACCGCTGCCTCCTGCCCGACCGCTGCCCCCGGTGCCCGCCGGTCCGGTCCCCGCCGGGCCGTCACCGTGAAGGAGGACCTCACCCATGGACGACGACCGGACCCTCACCGCCTCCCAGGAGCTCTCCGCCGCGATCGAACGCGCCCTGGCGGAGAAGGACCTCCCGGCCGTCACCGCGGCCCTGGCGCCGCTGACGGCCGACGAGGTCATCACCGTGCTGGAGCGCCTGGACGCCAAGCGGCGCGCTCTGCTCTACCGGCTGCTGCCCAAGACCACGGCCCTGGAGGTCTTCGAGGGCCTCGACGCCACCCTGCAGGGCGACCTGGTGCGCGGGCTGCAGGACGAGGAGGTCGCCTCCGTCTTCGCCGAGCTGGACCCCGACGACCGCGTCGCCCTGCTCGACGAGCTGCCCGCCTCGGTGACCACCCGTCTGCTGCACCGTCTCTCGCCCGCGGAGCGGGAGCTCACCGCCGCGGTGCTGGGGTATCCGGCGGGCTCGATCGGGCGGCGGATGAGCCCCGAGTACGTGGCCACCCGTCCCGGGACGACGGCCGGCCAGGCCCTCGAACGGGTCAGGGCGCGGCTGTCCGACGCCGAGACGGTCTACACCCTGCCGGTGCTCGACGACCGGCGCCGTCTGGTCGGGATCGTGAGCCTGCGCGACCTGATGAGCGCCGATCCGGGGACGCCGGTCGGGGAGATCCTGCACGAGGCGTACTCGGCCCGGGCCACCGACGACGCCGAGACGGCCGCACGCCGGTGCGCGGACCTGAAGCTGCTGGCCCTGCCGGTCGTGGACGCGGAGACCCGCCTGGTCGGGATCCTCACGGTCGACGACGCCCTGGGGATCCTGGAGGAGGCCGACTCCGAGGACCAGGCCCGGATCGGCGGCTCCGAACCCCTGCGCCGGCCCTACCTGTCCACGCCCGTGCGCTCCATCGTCCGTTCGAGGGTGGTGTGGCTGCTCGTGCTGGCCGTCGGGGCCACCCTGACCGTGCAGGTCCTCGAGGTCTTCGAGGACACCCTGGAGCAGATGGTGGTGCTCTCGCTGTTCATCCCGCTGCTCATCGGCACCGGCGGGAACACCGGCAACCAGGCCGCCACCACTCTCACCCGCGCCCTGGCCCTGGACGACGTCCGTCCCCGCGACATCCTCAAGGTCCTGGCCCGGGAGGTGCGCGTGGGACTGAGCCTGGGACTGCTGCTGGGCGCGGTGGGGTTCCTCTTCGCGTCCGTCGCCTACGGGGTGCCCATCGGCACGGTGGTCGGGCTGACGCTGCTCAGCATCTGCACCATGGCGGCCACCGTCGGCGGGGCGATGCCGCTGATCGGGCGGACCGTGCGGGTGGACCCGGCGGTGTTCTCCAACCCGTTCATCACCACCTTCGTCGACGCCACCGGGCTGCTCGTCTACTTCTTCATCGCCCGGGCCGTCCTCGGCCTGTGAGACCCGCCCGCGGAAAGGACCCCATGCGCACCACTGCCCGGAGCACCGTGCTCGCCGCCCTGTCCTGGTGGGGTACGGGCGTGCTGCTCGGCGCCTCGGCCCTGCTGCTGCGGGAGCCCTCAACGGCGGTGTACCGGGCCGTGGCCCACGCCGGGCTCGACTGGCCCGAACTGCTGGCGGACGTGCTGATCCTGGGACTGACGGCCTGGTTCGGGGCGGGGATGTGGCAGGCCCTCCGGTCGGACCCCACCCGGGCGGCCACTGGCCTGGCCGCCGGAGCCGGCGTGCTCGTGGCCTACGGCTCCAGCGAGACGGTCAAGCTCCTGCTCGCCCACGACCGCCCGTGCCGCAGCGTCCTCCCGGACCCGCAGTGCCCCGGGGTGGGCAACTGGTCCTTCCCCAGCAACCACGCCACCATCGCCTTCGCCGTGGCCACCGCCGTGGTGCTCCTCGTGGCCCGGTGGTGGGCCTGGACCGGGTTCCTGCTGGCCCTCGTCGCCGGCTCCTCCCGGGTGGTCGACGGCGTGCACTTCCCCCACGACGTCCTCGCCGGTGCCGCCCTGGGCGTCGGCACCACCGTGGCGTGCGCCCTCGTCCTCACCCGTTGGGCCCTGCCCCTCGCCGAGCGCCTCGGCCGGGCCCCGCACCCGTCCTCACCCGGGTGACGGCCGCGGCTGCGGGAGCACCGCGCCGCCGCTCCCGCAGCCGCGGCGGAGGGCTCCGGCCGTCACCCGCTCCCGGTGCCGCCGCCCGATCCGGCGGTCTTCCGGCGGCCGGCGGGACGAGTGGTGTTTCCGCGGGTCCTGCCCCAGGATTGAGCGGTGCCCGACGACTCCTCCGCCACTGTCGACCCCTCCGCCACCGCCGGCCACATGACCGGCCACGACCCGGTGCCCGAGCTGCTGGTCGGCCTGGTGCTCTCGCCCCAGATCGCGGGCGCCCTGCCCCGCGACCTCCCGGCCGCCCTGCCGGGGCTGCTGCACGAGCGGTTCCCGGGGGTGCGCTGGCGGGTGGCGGCGGTGACCGACCGGCTGGTCGTCCCGCCGGCCGACGGCCTGGACCTGCTCGAGGCCGCCCGCGACCGGATGCTCGACGAGGACTGGGACCTCGTGGTCGTCCTCACCGACGTCCCGCTCAAGGACGGCCGCTCCCCGGTGCTCACCCAGCTCAGCCCCGTGCACGGGGTGGGCCTGGTCGCCGTCCCGGCCCTCGGCGCGCTGCACGTGGGGCAGAGGGCCCGGCAGACGACCGTGCGGGTGGTCGGCCGGCTGCTCGGCCACGACACGGAGGACACGGACGACGCCGACGCGCAGGAGGAGCTCGTGCGGCGGGCACGGCAGCGGGCGGAGGACCTCGGGGACCGCCCCGAGGACAACGCCGTGCAGTTCACCGCCCGCGTCCTGGGCGGCAACGTGCGCCTGCTGCTGGGGATGATCCGCGCCAACCGGCCGTGGACCCTGGTGGTGCGGCTGTCCCGGCTGCTCGCCCTGGCCGCGGCGACCGGTGTGCTCACCCTGGTCGCCTCCGACCTGTGGCTGCTCGCCGCCGCCTACGGGCCCTGGCGGCTCGGTCTGCTGGGCCTGCTGTCGATCGCCGCGGTGACCGGCGCGCTCGTGGTCGGCGCCCGGCTCTGGGAGCGCCCGCGCCGGCGGGCCGAGCGCGAGCAGGTGGCCCTGTTCAACCTCGCCACCGCCGCCACGGTGGCCATCGGCGTGTCCGTCTTCTACCTCGCGGTCTTCGCCCTGTCGTGGCTCGGGGCGCTGCTGCTCGTGGACCGCGGCGTCCTCGAGGAGGTCATCGGGGAGCCCGCCGGGGCGGAGGAGTACGTCAAGCTCGCATGGCTCACAGCCACCCTCGCCACCGTGGGCGGAGCCCTCGGGGCCGGGCTCGAGGACGACGACGCCGTGCGCGCCGCGGCGTACACCCGCTCCGAGCCCTGACCAAGCCCTGACCGAGCCCTGACCGAGCCCCGACCGAGCCCCGACCGGGCCCTCCTGGGCCACCACGGTCCCCGCACGGACGCCGACGATCAGTAGACTTGGTGTTCCCGGGGTGCTCCCGGAGCCGATCCGGAAGGACACCATGGCCGCCACGCAGCAGAGCCCAGCGAAGCCCCGCACGCCCCGGCTGCGGCGCAGCAACTGCCACCGCCCCGGGATCAGCCGCCGGGGGTACGGCAAGGGCTTCGCCTACCGGCACGCCGACGGCACGAAGGTCCAGGACCGGGACGAGCTCGAGCGGATCCGAGGGCTGGCGATCCCCCCGGCCTGGCGGGACGTGTGGATCAGCCCCGTGCCCAACGGGCACATCCAGGCCACGGGCGTCGACGACGCCGGGCGGCGCCAGTACATCTACCACCCCCGGTGGCGGGAGCTCAAGGACCGCGAGAAGTTCGACCGCGTCCTCGACTTCGGCGACACGCTGCCGCAGGCCCGCCCGGCCGTCACCCGGCTGCTGCGCTCGGAGGGCGCCACGGAGGAGAAGGCCTGCGCGGCGGCCTTCCGGCTCATGGACGAGGCCGCTCTGCGCGTGGGCAACGAGGAGTACGCCCAGTCGAACGGCTCCTACGGCGTGACCACGCTGCTGGTCCAGCACGTCCGGGTGGACGGGCGGGACGTGCACCTCGACTTCCCCGGCAAGAGCGGGCACCGGTGGACGCTGAGCCTCCGGGACGCCGATCTCGCCGCGGCGCTGGCCCCCATGCTGGAGCGCGGCCCGGACGAGACCGCCCTCGCCTACCGCGACGAGGACGGTGCGTGGGCCGGCATCACCAGCGCCCGGCTCAACGACTTCGTGCGGGACCGGTGCGGTCCCGACTTCACCGCGAAGGACTTCCGCACGTGGCAGGGGACGGTCACCGCCGCGATGGCGCTCGCCGCCCGCGCCGACACCCGGCCCAGCGAGAGCGCCCGGAAGAAGGCCGTCTCCGCCGCCATGCGGGAGGTCGCCGGGCACCTCGGCAACACGCCCGCCATCGCCCGCAGCTCCTACACGGACCCGCGGGTGATCGACCGGTTCCTGGGCGGCGAGACCATCGACGCCGCCACCTACCGGGCCGCGGAGCGCTCGCTGCGCGCGTTCCTCACCTGAGCCGCGGCCCGTCCTCCCCGTCGGGCGGCGCCGCCCCGGCCGGAGCGGGACGGCCGGACGGC
>NZ_JBHVDI010000025.1:0-32479 GCF_042802875.1 Kocuria sp. NPDC057446
GGTCCGGGGACGGTGCGGGGCTCCGGGGCTGTCGTGGGGCGGCCGGCTCAGCGGCCGCGCATGGCCCGGCGGTCCGGGCGGGCGCGCATCGGGTCCACGCCCTTCGGGATCGGGAGGCGGTTGCCGAGGGTGCTGATCCGCTTGTGCACGGTCTGCACCTCCTGCTGGGTGAGCTTCTTGTCGAGCTTCTTCATCCGCTTGGACAGCTCCCGCAGGGGGACCTGGTCCTCGCCCTTGCCGGTCTTGATGACGTGGATCGGCACGTTCTGGATGACGGGCCCGATCCGGCGGCGCTCCTTGGCGACGAGCTTGTCGACC
The DNA here is from genome assembly GCF_042802875.1 of Kocuria sp. NPDC057446. Classification (NCBI taxonomy): domain Bacteria; kingdom Bacillati; phylum Actinomycetota; class Actinomycetes; order Micrococcales; family Micrococcaceae; genus Kocuria; species Kocuria sp. NPDC057446. The sequence goes on from NZ_JBHVDI010000025.1 coordinate 319, forward strand.
CGCCCGGCGGGCCCCTCGGTCACGAGGACCACCCCGGGCCGGCCGATGGCGCGGAAGATGAGGTCCCGGGTGCGGGGGTCCATGGCGGCCGGCTGGTCCTCGACGATCCAGCCGCGCTTCAGGGCGGACAGGGCGGCGCCGGCGGCACCGGGCCGGTCCTCGATCCGGGCGAACGCGGCGCGCTCCGCCCTCCGGGAGAGGTAGAACGAGGCCGCGAGCAGGGCGAACGGCAGCCCGATGAGCAGCCCGGTGATCCAGTTGCCGAGCAGGACGCCGATCAGCAGGAAGACGAGCAGGACGCCGAGACCGATCAGCAGCATCCACCAGCCGATGTTGGGCTCGACCTCGCGGGTCATCTTGAAGACCTGCTTGATCTGGCCGAGGAAGCCGGGTCCCTTGGTCGCCTTCCGCTGCTTCTTCGCCTCGCGCTTCTGCGCCCGGGTGGGCTTCCCGGTCGGCTTCCCCGTGGACTTCCCGGGGGAGGTGGATCGCGACGTCGGGCGCGACTTGGCGTGGGAAGGTGACACGGTGAGACCTCGTCCTGTGGTGCGGTGGCGGTGTTCCGGGGGGACCGGCGGCCGAGCGCGTCGAGGCGCCCGGCCGTGGTCCGTCCTCCAGTTTAGCGGGTGGTCGGGGCCCTGCCCCGACCGGCCTCAGCGGAGTCGCTGGACGAGCGAGGACGCCTCCTGGGAGGCGCTGCCGGTGTCCTCGATGTGCGCGAGGTGCTCCGGGATCGCCCGGCCCGACTTCTCCATGGCCCGGGCCCACAGCCGGCCGGCGCGGTACGAGGACCGGACCATGGGACCGGCCATGACGCCCAGGAAGCCGATCTCCTCGGCCATCTCGGAGAGCTCCACGAACTCCTCGGGCTTGACCCACCGGTCGATCGGGTGGAACAGCGGGGACGGGCGCAGGTACTGGGTGAGCGTGATGATGTCGCACCCGGCGTCGTTGAGGTCGCACAGCGCCTCGTAGATCTCCTGGTTCGTCTCGCCCATGCCGAGGATGAGGTTGGACTTCGTAATCATCCCGGCGTCCTTGCCCTGGGTGATGACGTCCAGGGAGCGCTCGTAGGTGAAGGCGGGCCGGATCTGGCGGAAGATGCGCGGGACGGTCTCGACGTTGTGCGCGAAGACCTCCGGCGCGGCGTCGGTGATCTGCTGCAGCCGGTCGGGCTTTCCCTGGAAGTCGGGGATCAGGATCTCCACGCCGGTGTTCGGGTTCAGCGTGTGGATGGCGCGGATGGTCTCCGCGTACAGCCAGGCCCCGCCGTCGTCGAGGTCGTCGCGGGCCACCCCGGTGACGGTCGCATAGCGCAGCCCCAGCTCCTTGACGGACTCGGCCACCTTCCGGGGCTCGGTGACGTCGAGCGGGTCCGGCCTGCCGGTGGCGATGTCGCAGAAGTCGCAGCGGCGGGTGCACTTGGAGCCGCCGATCAGGAACGTGGCCTCCCGGTCCTCCCAGCACTCGTAGATATTGGGGCAGCCGGCCTCCTCGCACACGGTGTGCAGACCCTTGCCGCGGGCCAGCGACTTCAGCTCCTGGAACTCGGGACCCATCCGTGCGGTGTTCTTGAGCCAGGACGGCTTCTTCTCGATCGGCGTCTCGGCGTTGCGCGCCTCGACGCGCAGCAGGCGGCGGCCCTCGGGGGCAACGGTCATGGTCGGTCTCCTTGTCGAGATGTCGACGGTGGTGCGCACGCGGTCCCGGTGGTCCCGGGGGCGGCGCGGGTCAGCTGACGGCGGTGGGCCAGGGCAGCGGACCCGGGGTCCCCGACGGGGCGAACTGTTGGCACAACTCGTCCTGGCGGGCGGATATTTCCTGCTCCATGCGCGCGACCACGTCCTCCGGGGTCAGGCGCCGGCCCGTCTCCTGCGAGAGGCTCGTGACGGAGGCGTCGGTGATGCCGCAGGGGATGATCCTGCCGAACGGCCGCAGGTCGTTGGAGCAGTTGAGGGCGAAGCCGTGCATGGTGGTCCGTCTCGAGACCTGCACGCCGATGGCGGCGATCTTGCGGTCCGGTCCGTGCTCGTCCGCGAGCACCCACGCCCCGGAGCGGCCGGCCACGGTGCTGGCCTCCACCCCGAAGTCGGCGACCACGGCCAGGATGATCTCCTCGAGCAGACGCACGAAGCGCACGACGTCGATGGGCGTGGTCAGCCGCACGACGGGATAGCCCACGAGCATCCCGGGACCGTGGTAGGTGAGCTTGCCACCACGCCCGATCTCCACGACCTCGGAGCCGTCGGAGGGGTACTCGTGGGGCTCGGTGCGCCGTCCGGCCGTGTAGACCGGCGGGTGCTCCAGCAGGAGCACGGTGTTGGCCCGCTCGCCCGCGACGACCTCGCGGTGCACGTTCTTCTGCAGCTCCAGCGCCGAGCGGTAGTCGACGAGGTGCGGGTCGAAGCCGAGCCGTTCGAAGCAGAGGGACATGACCCCAGCCTATCGCGCGCCCGGCCCGGCGGGCGCCGGGCCGGGGTTGTGGACGGCGCCCGCGGCGGACCTCGGCCAGCGGGCATGCTGGGGGCATGGAGCAGCGCCCCGCCGCGCACGGCGGCCACCACGAGCCCTTCCCGGCCCCGCCGGTCTCCGCCCGGTCCCGGCTCGCCGCGGCCGTCCGGGACGACCGGGCGGGTGCCCGCCCCGGCACGCCGGCGGGGGACACGAGCCCGCGGCTCCCGCCCGAGGACGGTCTGGAGCCGGTGCGCCGCCTGGGCGGACGCTCCTGGCTGGTGCGGGAGTCCCGCTCCGGGGAGCACTTCGTCCTGCGGCCCTGCCCGGAGGGACCCGGGCCCGGGCAGGACCGGTCGCGGACCGCGCTCCGCACGCTCGCGGTGGCCCTGGCCGGCCGGGAAGAGCCCTGCCTCGTGGCCGTGCGCGGGCTGCTGGGCCCGGCGGCGGCACCCGTGGGCCTGGTCGAGGACTTCCTCCCGGGCGGCTCCCTCGCCGACCGGTTGAGCGAGCACGGCCGGCTGGCGCCCGGGGAGGCGGCCTCGGTGCTGCGGGACGCCGCGACCGGCCTGGCGTCCCTGCACGCCCTCGGCCGGTGCCACGGTGAGCTCTCCGCCCGGCAGGTCCTGTTCCGCGGCCATGAGGTCCCGGCTCCTCCCGGAGGAGCGCCGGGACCGGAGGGCGCGGGGCCCGCCGCGGCACTGCGCGCGGGCGCGGCCGCAGGGACCCGGGAGGAGGACGTCCACGCCCTCGGCGTCCTCGGGTGGGCGGCGCTCACGGGCCGGGCCCCGGCCGGGGAGGCGCGGCGGGTGCCCCTGTCCCTGCTGTGCCCCGGTGCCCCGCCCGGTCTCGTCAGCGCCGTCGAGGACGCCCTCCACGCCGATCCCTCGGACCGGCCCGCAGCGGCCGAGCTGGCCGCCCGGTTCGCGGAGTCCGGGGCACCGGCCGCCGAGGCCCCGTCGATCCTCACCGGCCGACCGGTGCGGGTCCGGGCCGGGGGCGGGCACCGGAGCCTGCTGCTCGGCGCGGCGCTGCTGCTGGCTGCCGGGGGCGCCGTCCTGCTCGTGCCCGACGGGGCCGGACCACCACCGGGGCCGGCGGCCGCCCCGCCCGCGGCGGACCGGCCCGCCGCGGACTCGTCCACCGCGCGCCCGTCCACGACGCACCCGGCCCCGGCGCCACGGCCTCCCGGGCGGTCGGTTCCGGCGGCGGGACCCGGCGGCGGAGCACCGCATGTCCCCGCCGACGGCGGTGCCGACAGCGACACCGACGCGGACTCCGGCAGCGACACCGTGGATCCACGGCGGGCGCTGGCGGAGCTGGTGGCGCGGCGGGGTGAGGCCCTGCGCACCGGGGACGTCCGGCTGCTCGACGAGGTGTACGCGCCCGGCGCCGAGGCCGCCGCGGCCGACCGAGACACCATCGCGCGGTCGGGCGGGGGATTTCCCGGACTGTCCTTCGAGCTCGGGAACGTCCGTGCCGCGCCGGCGCAGACTCCGGAGCCGGAGGGGGTGGTGCTGCTGGCCGAGGTGCGGGTGGACGGCTTCCGCGGCGGCCCGGGCACGGTCCCGGCCGTGGTGCCGGACGGGGACGGCTGGGTGCAGACGGTCCTCGTGGTCATGGTCGACGAGGAGGACGGCTGGCGGTTCGCGGCGGTGGCGCCCGCGGCGAGTGCGACGGCGCGGCCGGGAGCCCACGCCGACGAGCAGGAGTAGGAGCTCCGGCACCCGGACGTGGGCGCCCGGGAGGGCGAGTGCGGGCGGGCCGGGGGCGGAGGTGCCTCGTGCGGACCTGCGGCGGCCGAGCGCGGACGCGCAGGGGCCGCCGGGGCGGGGTGCGGAGCGGCAGGGGGCGTCACGTGGGGGAGCCGGCACGGCAGGACCCCCGGCGCTGACGGGCAGCGGCGGGGGTCCGTACGTCGGGATCCGGGTGCAGGGGCGCGGGTCTCACCAGAGGGTGGCGACCGCCATGTTGATCAGCGCCAGGCCCCCGACGGCGTGGGCGAGACCGGTGGAGACCGCCTCCCCGCGCCGGGTCCTCCGCTGTCCCACGAAGGCGGCGACCGCGACGGCGAGGGCGACCAGCAGCTTCACGGCGACCTTGGCGTGGTTGACGTCGCCCTCGCCCATCTCGTAGATCGCCACGAGGAGGAGGCCGGTCACCAGGCTCAGCAGCGAGGCGTGGAACTGGCCGGGCGACACCGTCGGGCGCTTCATGGTGTAGATCCAGGTGCCCACGATGATCGCGGCGCCGACGAGGTGCAGGAAGACGAGGAGTCCGGTCAGGAAGGTCATGCTTCCGAGCCTATCGGAGGGTCGTCCGCGGACGCCGAGAGGGCGTGCCCCTGTGACCAGGAACACGCCCTCTCGGCACCGGCGCTCAGCCGGCGCCGCCGACCGTCACGGGGACGGTCAGAGGCCGACCTCGGACTCGAAGCGGCCCTCCTCCAGGCGCGCCTTGAGCGCCTGCAGGAAGCGACCGGCGTCCGCGCCGTCGACCAGGCGGTGGTCGTACGTCAACGACAGGTAGCACATCTGCCGGATGGCGATGGTGTCGTTGCCGTCGGCGTCGGAGACGACCATCGGGCGCTTCACGATCGAGCCCGTGCCGAGGATGGCGACCTGCGGCTGGTTGATGATCGGGGTGTCGAACAGGGCCCCGAACGACCCGAGGTTCGTGATCGTGAACGTGCCGCCGGTGAGGTCGTCCGGCGTGATGTTGCCGTCCTTGGCCCGGGAGCCGAGGTCGGCGATCTGCTTGGCCAGACCGCCGAGGTTGAGGTCGCCGGCGTTCTTGATGACCGGCACCAGCAGGCCCTTCGGGGTGTCCACCGCGATCGCGATGTTCTCCGAACCGTTGTAGACGATCTCCTTCTCGGCCTCCTTGAAGGTGGCGTTGAGCTTGGGGTGCGCCTGCAGTGCCTCGGCGACCGCCTTGGCGAAGAACGGCAGGTACGTGAGCTTGGCGCCCTCGCGCTCCTGGAACTTCGCCTTCGCCCGGTCCCGCAGCACGGCCACGCGGGTCATGTCGACCTCGGTCACCTGGGTCAGCTGGGCGGCCTCCTGGAGCGACTCGCGCATGCGCTGGGCGATCGTCATCCGGATCCGCGGAGCCTTCTCGGTGGTCCCGCGCTTGGCGTCCGCCTTCGGGGCCGGAGCGGCCTCCTTCGCCGGTGCGGCCGGCTCGGCCGGCGCCTCCTGCGCCGGCGCCGCGGAGCTCTTCTGCTGCTCGGCGGCGGCCAGCACGTCCTGCTTGCGGATGCGACCGCCCACACCGGTGCCGGTGAGCGTGGAGAGGTCCACGCCCTCCTTCTTCGCGAGCTTGCGCACCAGAGGGGTCACGTAGGAGGAGTTGTCCCCGGTCGGGGCCTCCGCGTTCTCGGTGCGGGCGCCGTCGCGCTGAGCGGCGTCCTGCTGCTCGTCCCCGGACGTGTCGGCCAGCACGGGCTCGTCCGTCTCGACCAGGGCCTCGTCGCGGGAGGGCGACTTCTCCTGCTTCCCGGAGGAGGCCCCCTCGTAGCCCTCGCCGCCGGCGGAGGACTGCTTCGCCGGCTTCTCCTCCGCGGAGCTGTCCTCGGCGGACTTCCCGGAGGACTCCTCTGCGGGCTTCTCGGCGGGCTCGTCCCCGGACGGGGCGGAGCCGGAGCCGATGATCGCCAGGACCTGGCCGACCTCGGCGTCCTCGTCCTCCTGCACCCGGATCTCCAGCAGGGTCCCGGCCACGGGGGAGGGGACCTCGGTGTCGACCTTGTCGGTGGAGACCTCCAGCAGCGGCTCGTCGACGGCGACCTCGTCACCGACCTGCTTGAGCCACCGGGTCACGGTGCCCTCGGTCACGGACTCGCCCAGGGCGGGCAGGGTGATCTCGCTGCCCTCACCGGTCTGCTGCGCCTCGGCCTGCGGGGCCTGCTCCGAGTCGGAGGACTCCTGGCCGGAGGACTTCTGCTCGGCGGCCTCGTCGGTCGCCTCGGGGGTCTCCGCCTCGGTCGCGGCGTCCTCGGCCTCCTCCGCGGAGCTGTCCTCGGCGGACTTCCCGGAGGACTCCTCTGCGGGCTTCTCGGCGGGCTCGTCCCCGGACGGGGCGGAGCCGGAGCCGATGATCGCCAGGACCTGGCCGACCTCGGCGTCCTCGTCCTCCTGCACCCGGATCTCCAGCAGGGTCCCGGCCACGGGGGAGGGGACCTCGGTGTCGACCTTGTCGGTGGAGACCTCCAGCAGCGGCTCGTCGACGGCGACCTCGTCACCGACCTGCTTGAGCCACCGGGTCACGGTGCCCTCGGTCACGGACTCGCCCAGGGCGGGCAGGGTGATCTCGCTGCCCTCACCGGTCTGCTGCGCCTCGGCCTGCGGGGCCTGCTCCGAGTCGGAGGACTCCTGGCCGGAGGACTTCTGCTCGGCGGCCTCGTCGGTCGCCTCGGGGGTCTCCGCCTCGGTCGCGGCGTCCTCGGCCTCCTCCGCGGAGCTGTCCTCGGCGGCCTCGTCCTCGCCGGAACCACCACCGGAGCCCGAGCCCGAGCCGTCGCCGATGACGACCAGTGGCGCGCCGACCTCGACGTCCTCGTCCTCGTCGACGAGGATCTCCTCGATCACGCCCGCCACGGGGGAGGGGATCTCGGTGTCCACCTTGTCGGTGGAGACCTCGACCAGGGGCTCGTCGACGGCGACCTCGTCACCGACCTGCTTGAGCCACCGGGTCACGGTGCCCTCGGTCACGGATTCGCCCAGTGCGGGCAGGTTTACGGTTTCTGACATGGTCCGACCGTCTCTCTTTCGGTGCCTTCGATGGTGCGGTCCGGGCGCCGGGCCCGGTTCCGGGGTAGTGGGGAGGCCCCGCCCGGGGAGGGCGGGGCCTCGACGCGGTCAGCCGTGCAGCGGCGCGCCCGCGAGCGCCATGGCGGCCTCGCCGATGGCCTCGTTCTGGGTGGGGTGGGCGTGCACGAACGCGGCGACGTCCTCCGGGTAGGCCTCCCAGTTGACGATGAGCTGGCCCTCGCCGATCTGCTCGCTGATGCGCTTGCCGATGGCGTGGAAGCCGATGATCGGCCCGTCCTTCTCCCGCACCAGCTTGATGATGCCGCCGGTGCCCAGGATCGAGCTCTTCCCGTTGCCCGCGAGGTTGTACTCGGCGACCTCGACGTTGTCCTCGCCGAACTTCTCCTTGGCCTTCGGCTCGGTGTAGCCGACCGAGGCGATCTCCGGCTCGGTGAACGTGACCTTGGGGATGTTCACGTCGTCGACGACGGCGGGGTTCAGGCCGGCGATCTCCTCGGCGACGAACCGGCCCTGCTGGTAGCCGCGGTGCGCGAGCTGGACACCGGGGACGATGTCGCCGATCGCGTAGATGTTGCCGACGCCGGTGTGCAGGCGCTCGTTCGGGGTGACGAAGCCGCGGTCCATGGGGATGCCCTGCTCCTCGTAGCCCATGTCGGCGGTGTTCGGTCCGCGGCCCACGGCGACGAGGACGATGTCGGCCTCGAAGACCTTGCCGTCGGCCAGGGTGACCTTCGCCCCGTTGTCGTCCTGCTCGACCTTCTCGAAGAAGGTCCCGAGGCTGGACTTGATGCCGCGCTTCTTGAACTCCCGCTCGAGGATCTTGATGAGCGCGGGGTCCTCGTTGGCGACCAGGTGGGGGAGACCCTCGATGACGGTGACGTCCACGCCGAAGGACTTCCACATCGAGGCGAACTCGCAGCCGATCACGCCGCCGCCGAGCACGATCGCGCTCTTGGGCACGAAGTCGATCTCCAGCGCCTCGGTGGAGGTCATGATCCGGCCGCCGATCTCGACGCCCAGGGTCTTGGAGATCGAGCCGGAGGCGAGCACGACGTGCTTGCCGGTGTAGGTGGTGCCGTCGACCTCGACGGTGTTCTCGCCCGTGAGCTTGCCGACGCCCTCGATGACCTTGATCTTGCGCATCTTCATGAGACCGGTGAGGCCCTTGAACTTGCCGGCGACGATCTTGTCCTTGTACTCCCGCACGGCGGCCATGTCGATGGAGTCCAGCGTGGTGTGGATGCCGTACTTGGAGCTCTCGCGGGCGTCCTCGGCCAGTTCCGCGGAGTGCAGGTAGGCCTTGGTCGGGATGCAGCCCCAGTGGAGACACGTTCCCCCGAGCTTGTTCTTCTCCACCAGGGCCACGGTGAAGCCGAGCTGGACGGCCCGCAGCGCGGCGGCGTAGCCGGCACTCCCTCCGCCGAGGACGAGGATGTCGAATTCGTTGTCGGCCACGTGTTTGGCTCCCTTGCGCGTTGACGTCGTTCCGGGTGGATCGCACCCGTCCCGTGACGGGTTCGTTTCGTACATACCTTAGCCCTACGCCGGAGGGAGCGACCAGGCGGGCGCTCCCTCCGGCGCGGGGGTGTCGCGGGGGCTCAGCCGCGCTCGGCGGCGGCGTCCTCGAGCAGCCGGACGAGCGTGCGCACGCCCGCGCCGGTGCCCTCCGCCGGGGTGTAGCCGTGGGGCGATCCCTCGTTGAAGGAGGGGCCGGCGATGTCCACGTGCGCCCACGGCACCCGCGCCCCGTCGTCGCCCCCGACGAACTCGCGCAGGAAGATCCCGGCGACGAGCATCCCGCCGTTCTTGTCCCCGATGTTCTTGAGGTCGGCGACCTTCGAGTCGAGGGACGGGCGCAGGTGCTCGGGCAGCGGCATGGGCCAGCCGGCCTCGCCGGCGCCGCGGGCGGCCTCGGCCACGGCCGTGCGCATCGCCTCGTCGCCCATGATCCCGAAGGTCCGGGCGCCCAGTGCCACCATCTGCGCGCCGGTCAGCGTGGCGATGTCGACGACGGCGTCCGGGCCCTCCTCGCACGCCGCCACGAGCCCGTCGGCCAGCACGAGACGTCCCTCGGCGTCGGTGTTGAGCACCTCGACGGTGCGGCCGCCGCGGATGGTGATGACGTCGCCGGGACGGGTGGCCGTGGACGAGGGCAGGTTCTCGGCCAGGCACAGCCACCCGGTGACCTTGACCGGCAGACCCAGCTCCGCGGCGGTGAGCACGGCCGCGAGGACGGCGGCGGCGCCGGCCATGTCCGACTTCATGGTCATCATCGAGGCGGGCGGCTTGAGGGAGAGCCCGCCCGAGTCGAAGGTGATGCCCTTGCCCACGTAGGCGTAGTGCTTGGCGGCCCGCGCCGGGGCGTACTCCAGCTTGACGAGGCGCGGGCCGTGCACGGAGCCCTGTCCCACGCCCAGGAGCCCTCCGTAGGCGCCCTTGGCGAGCTCCTTCTCGGCGAGCACGGTCACGGAGACCTTCGTGCCCTTGGCGGCCTGGCGGGCGTAGTCCGCGACCGCCTCCGGGTAGATGACGTTCGGGGAGAGGTCCACGAGGGTGCGGGCCGCGCGGACGCCGCGGCCGAGGGCGGCGGCGCGGTCGAGGCACCGGCCCAGCGCGGCGCGCGCCACGCCCGGGGCGTGCACGACCGCGGAGACCAGGGGGGCCTGCACGGCGCCGGCGGTGACCGCCCGCTGGTGGGCGAAGGCGAAGGCGCCGAAGGCGGCGCCCTCGGCGACCGCCGCGGCGTCCTGCTCGGTGTCCACGGGCAGGGCGAGCACCGCGGAGTCGGTGCCGGCCAGTCGCCGCACGGCCGCACCGGTGGCCCGGCGCAGCGTCTCGGCCCGCTCGTCGGCGGGCTCGGGCAGCGCGCCGAGCCCGGTGAGGACCACCACGGTGAACGGGAGCCCGTCCGGGGCGGGCAGCACCGTCACCTCGTCGGCGGCACCCCGGACGCGCAGGGCCGCCGCGGCGTCCACCACGGGGGCGAGCCGGCGCTGCTCCCCGGCGGGAAGCAGGACGCGGCCCGAGCCGTCGCCCTCGGCGTCCTTCTCCACTCCGAGCACGAGCGCGTGGGCCGGGGTCCGGCCCAGGGCCTTGTGCGTGGCGGTGAGCTCGATGCCCCGGGGCTCGAGCAGGTCCTGTACGTCGGGCATGGATCGTCCTTTCGCTGAGGTCTGGGCCGGCGGGGCCGGTCCGGTCCGCTCCCGGCGGTCCGGCCCGGCCGGCAGGCGTGCTGTCGATCCTATCCCCGGGCACCGCGCCGCCGGGGCCGGACGCACGGGGGCGCCCCGGGCGTCCGGGGCCGCCCGGGGCGGGGAATAAGAGGGGGCCCGCGGACGGTTGACATGATCCGGGCGCGCCGCCGCCGGCGTGCACCCACCGGTCTCCCCACGGACACCCGGAACCGACCCACCCCAGGAGGAAGTGCTGTGCTGGACCCCACCTCGCTGTACCTGAGCAACCCCGCGCTGCTCGAGGACGCCCGGGTTCGTGGCCTGCCGCTGATCGTCGCCCTGTCCGGCTACGCGGAGGCGGGGCACGTGGCCGTGCAGATCGAGCACACCATCACGGAGGCCCTGCCGCACGAGGTCGTCGCCCGGTTCGACCTGGACCAGCTCTACGACTACCGTGCCCGCCGACCGCACGTGAGCTTCGTGGAGGACCACTTCGAGGGCTTCCAGACCCCGGAGCTGTCCCTCCGGCTCGTCACGGACGGCCTCGGGCGCAGCTTCGCGCTGCTGACCGGTCCCGAGCCGGACCTGCAGTGGAACCGGTTCACGGAAGCCGTCGTGGGCCTGGCCCGGCGGATGGACGTGTCCCTCGTGGCCATCGTCTCCGGGATCCCCATGCCCGTTCCGCACACCCGGCCGTTCATCGTCTCGGTGCACGGCAACCGCGCCGATCTGCTGCCCGCAGAGCACGCCTGGAAGCCGGTCGTGGAGATGAGCTCCTCCGCCGCGCAGCTCCTCGAGATCCGGCTGGGCGAGGCGGGGATCGACAACATCGGCTTCACCGTGCACGTCCCGCAGTACCTGGCCGAGGCGCACCTGCCGCACGCCGCCGTGGCCGCCCTCGAGCACATCAGCGCCGTGACCTCGCTGACCCTGCCCTCGGACCAGTTGCGCGAGGCGGCCCGCGAGATCGAGCGCCAGATCGACCAGCAGGTCGGCGCCTCGCCCGAGGTGCAGGCGGTCGTGGCGGGACTGGAACAGCGCTACGATGACGTCGTCGACGCCTCGGCCCCGCGCTCCCTGCTGGTGGGTGACGAGTCCGAGCTCCCCGACGCCGACGAGATCGGCGCCGCGGCCGAGGCCTTCCTCGCCGCCCAGGAGGACGACCAGGACTGAGCCCGGCGGGTGCGCGGGGCGGTCCCGGTCCGTCCCCGGCGGCACCGCCGTCCCGGGTCCCGCCCCGGACCCGTCCCCCCCGAGAGCGAAGTGCATGCCGTCCGACCGGTACCGGGCCCACGAGTCCGGCAAGGACTCCCGCCGCGCCTACCTGGTCTTCGCGGTCGGCACCTTCGCCTACTTCAGCGCCGTGGCCCAGCGCACCAGCTTCGGGGTCGCGTCGGTCGACGCGGCCGAGCGCTTCGGCACCGCCGCGTCGGCGCTGTCGATGTTCTCGCTCATGCAGCTCCTCGTCTACGCGGCGCTGCAGATCCCCGTGGGCGTGCTCGTGGACCGGTTCGGCTCCCGCGTCATGGTCGCCGCCGGGGCGCTGCTCATGCTGGTGGGGCAGCTCCAGCTGGCCCTCGCCGACTCGGTCGGCGAGGGCGTGGCCGGCCGCGTGCTCGTCGGCGCGGGGGACGCGGCGACCTTCGTGTGCGTGATGCGCCTGATCCCCGCCTGGTTCTCGGCACTGCGGGTGCCGCCGCTGACCCAGTTCCTGGGCGTGGTGGGCAACCTCGGCCAGCTCGTCTCCGTCATCCCGTTCGCCTGGCTGCTGGAGCTGACCGGGTGGCTCCCGTCCTTCCTGGCGCTGGCCTCCCTCTCCCTGCTCGCCGCCGTGCTCGCCGCGGCCCTGCTGCGCAACGCGCCCGCGGGGGCGGAGGTGCTGAACCGGGAGCTGGGACTGCGGCGGACCGGCCGGGTGCTCCGGGAGAGCCTGGCCGAGCCCGGGACGCGGCTCGGCTTCTGGGTGCACTTCACCACCCAGTTCGCCGGCAACACGTTCGTGCTCATGTGGGGCTACCCCTATCTCGAGTACGCCCAGGAGCTGTCGGACACCACGATCTCCCTGGTGATGACCTCCTTCGTGCTGACGAACCTGGCCGTGGCCCTCGGGCTCGGCGGGCTCTCGGCCCGCCACCCGCAGCGCCGCGTGCGGCTGGCCCTGGGGGTCGTGGTCGTGATCTTCGCGGCGTGGACCGTCCTGCTCGTCTGGCCGGGGACCGCGCCCGCCCCGGTGGTGCTGGCCGCCGTCTGCGTCATCGCGATCAGCATGCCGGCCTCGATGATCGCCTTCGACATCACGCGCGGCTTCCACCCCGCCCGCCGCTCGGGCACCGCCACGGGCATCGTCAACGTGGGCGGGTTCACCGCCTCGGTGCTGGCCATCTTCGTCACCGGCTTCGTCCTCGACCTGCTGCACGCCGCGGGCTTCCGCGACGAGCTGTACGCCCCCGACGCGTTCCGGATCGCGATCGCCGCGCAGTTCCTGGTCGCGGCGGCGGGCGCCGCGGCCGTGCTGGCCGCCGTCCGGCAGGTGCGCCGGCGGCACGGCCCCGAGGCCGCCTGACCGGCACCGCCGTTCCGTCGGTCCCGCCGTTCCATCGGCACTGCACCGCTCCGCGCGCCGGGTCCCGGTCCCGCCGGTGGTCCACAGGCCGGCCCCGGGGCCCCGCCCCCGTCCGCGGCGCCGCCCAGGCTGGGTCCATGAGACAGCATCCCGCCCGAGACCCCTTCGTCCCCGTCGTCCGGTGCGCGGCCGACCTGCTGGCGGTCGTGCCGCACACGCTCGGCTACTGGCCCGCCGACTCGCTCGTCCTGTTCGCCGCCGGCGGCGGGACGGCCGGCGCGTGCGTGCGCGTGGACCTGCCGTCCCGCCCGGGCGGCGCGGACCTCGAGGAGGCCTTCGTCACCGAGCTCACCGACCTCCTGCGCCACGACGCGCTGAGCGACCGGGTCTTCGTGATCGTGTACACGTCGCCCTCGCCGGGGGCACCGTCCGGGGAACCGGCCCCGCCCGCGGCGGTGGACGGTGTGCTCGCCGCCGCCGACGAGGCCGCCCGGCGGGCGGGGCGGAGCGTGGCGGCGCGCTGGATCGTGGCCGGCGGACGGTGGTGGCCGGCGGAGGACCCCGCGGACGTCCAGGACGTCGCCGCCGTGGAGGACAGTGCCGTCAACGCCGCGCTCGTGGCCTCGGGCAGCTCCTACGCGGCCGCACCGCGCCTCGCCATGGACCACGAGTACGGAGCGCTGCCCGCCGGCACCGACCGGGGCGCCGGGCACGCGGCGCACCGCTGGGCACGGTCCGGCCGGGGCGCCTGGCACCACCTCGACCGCCTCCGGCCGGCGCTGTCCGTCTGGGCCGACGTCCTCGACGCGGTCCTGGACTCCGCAGCGGACCCGGTGCCCGCCGTGCTCGGTCTCGACGACGGGCTGCTCGGCTTCCTGGCCGCGAGCCTGGCGGACCCGGTGCTCGCCGACCTGCTCCTGGCCGCCTGCGCCACGGACGACCTCGACGGCGTCCTCGCGGGCGCCGCGATGTGGGCGGAGCTGTGCGACGACGTCGACGCCCCCGGCGCCGAGGACGTGCCGATCGGGCCCACCCGCGTGCCGGTGCCCCCGGGCGTTCCGCCGGTTCCCCGGCGCCCACCGGCCGGCCCCGAGGTGCGGGCCCCGGGACCGCTCACCGCCCCCGCGCCGGACGCCGGGGAGCTCGTCCGGCTCTGCCGCGTACTCGCCGGCGAGTGGACGGAGACCCCGTGCTGGCCGCGGCTCGACACCCTGTACCGGGTGCTCCAGGTGCTCAGCTGGCTCCTGGACACCGCTGGCGGCGGCCCGGCCCCGGAAGCGGGCACGGCGTCCGGCGCGACGTCGGGTGCGGCGTCGGGTCGGGCGGAGGACGTCGGAAGCGACGCGGCGGACGGGCGCGCCGTGCTCGCCGGTGTGCTGGTGGAGCTCGCCCAGCTCAACCGCTTCCGGGCGCGCGGCTCGCACACCGCGCACTTCGTGCGCCGGGCCACTGCCCTGGTCCCCGGTCATCCGCCCGCGCTGCGCGTGCTGCGCCTCGCCGAAGCCCGGCCGGTGCCGCTCTGGGCCCGGGACCGTGCCACCGCCTGGCACTCCTGAGCCACCGCTCCCGAGCTTTTTCGGTTCCGTCCGGCAGAGCGGGAACAAATCCCGTCCACGGGTGGTTCCGGCTGTCAGGACCCTTCAAGCCCGCCGCACCGGACACTGCCCGGCGCACGGACTTGACAGGGTCATAGGCGTGTTGCCCCGAGGGCGAACGCCGTGACCGTTCAACGAAAGGCTCTCAGTGTCACCTGCCGCCAGCAACAAGACGACGGACACCGCCGCCGGGACCCCGGGCACCGGGGACACCCGGTCGCCGTCCGGAACCGGGACCACGGGCACGTCGCCGCGGGCGAAGACCGCCGCTGCGAAGTCGACCGCGACCAAGAAGACCGTGGCCGCGAAGAAGACCACGGCGGCGAAGTCCACCGCCGCGAAGTCCACCGCGCCCAAGAGCGCCACCGCGGCCGCCTCGACCAAGTCCACGGCCGGCAGATCGACCGCGACCCGGACCGCCGCGAGCAAGGCTCCGGCCGCGCCGAAGACCACGGGCCGCAAGAAGGCGGCCGCCCCGGCGGAGAAGGAGGCGCTGGACGTCGTCGGGGAGCCCGAGGAGGACGTCGTCACGGACGACGCCGACATCGAGACAGCCCTGACCGACGAGGCCGGGGTGGTCGACCCCGAGGTGGACGAGGACGCCGACGCGGAGGAGGCCGCGCCCGAGGACGCGCCCGCCGCGCCCGCGGCCAAGGACGAGAAGACCTCCGGCTTCGTGCTGACCACCAACGACGACGACGACGCCCCGGCCCAGCAGGTCGTCTCGGCCGGCGCCACCGCCGACCCCGTCAAGGACTACCTCAAGCAGATCGGCAAGGTCGCGCTGCTGAACGCCGAGCAGGAGGTCGACCTCGCGCTGCGGATCGAGGCCGGCCTGTACGCGGAGCACAAGCTCGCCGAGGGCAAGGACTCCCTGGACGCGCAGACCCGCAAGGAGCTGCGCTGGGTCATCCACGACGGCAAGCGCGCCAAGAACCACCTGCTCGAGGCCAACCTGCGCCTGGTGGTCTCGTTGGCCAAGCGCTACACCGGTCGCGGCATGCTGTTCCTGGACCTCATCCAGGAGGGCAACCTCGGCCTGATCCGCGCCGTCGAGAAGTTCGACTACACCAAGGGCTTCAAGTTCTCCACGTACGCCACGTGGTGGATCCGCCAGGCCATCACCCGCGCCATGGCCGACCAGGCGCGCACGATCCGCATCCCGGTGCACATGGTCGAGGTCATCAACAAGCTGGCCCGCGTCCAGCGGCAGATGCTGCAGGACCTCGGCCGGGAGCCCACCCCGGAGGAGCTGGCCAACGAGCTGGACATGACGCCCGAGAAGGTCGTCGAGGTACAGAAGTACGGTCGCGAGCCGATCTCCCTGCACACCCCGCTGGGCGAGGACGGCGACTCGGAGTTCGGCGACCTCATCGAGGACTCGGAGGCCGTGGTCCCCGCGGACGCCGTGAGCTTCACGCTCCTGCAGGAGCAGCTGCACTCGGTCCTCGACACCCTCTCGGAGCGGGAGGCCGGGGTCGTGGCGATGCGCTTCGGCCTGACCGACGGCCAGCCCAAGACCCTCGACGAGATCGGCAAGGTCTACGGCGTGACCCGTGAGCGCATCCGGCAGATAGAGTCCAAGACGATGTCCAAGCTGCGCCACCCGTCCCGCTCGCAGGTCCTGCGCGACTACCTGGACTGACCGGCCTGCCGGTCCCGCGCCCGGAGGCCCGCCGGGCGCGGCGGGTCCGCCCGCGGCCCGTGCACCCCCCCGCGGAGGGGCACCGGGTCCCGGCGACGCGCTGTTCCCGGCGCTGCCCCTGCTCCGGGCGGCGCACCGCATCCCGGTGACCGGGGCACGGGGCGGGCACGCAGGAGGGCCCCGGCACACGGTGCCGGGGCCCTCCTGCGTGCCCTTCGCGGGCGTGCGCGTCAGGAACCGATGCGCTCGGTCTCGTCCTGCCACGTGGCGGCCAGCGGCCGCAGCTTCTGCTCGTTCTTGCGCGCGTGGTGAGCGCAGAACAGGAGCTCACCGCCCGTCGACTCGAGGACCACTCGGACGTAGGCCTGGGCGCCGCACGCATCGCAGCGGTCGGTCGCGTTGAGCTCTCGGCTCTCCAATGTTGCGTTCACGGGATCCTCCTCCTGGGTCGTACGCGTTGCACGGGGCACGGGGCCGCCGATGCGGGTACCCGGGGTCTCGTGGACGCATCGGGGTACTGTCCTATACAACCACGGCCGTCGGACAAACGATTCCGCCGGGGACCGTTTTTCGCCCCGGGCGTAGGTCGCCCCGCCGGGCCGGGCACCGGCGCCGTGACCAGCGTCCCGGCCTGCGGTGTCCGCCTCCCGGACTACAGTGGTGGAGAATCCCGCCGTCCCCCAGGAGTCGTATCCCCGTGACACCGTCCCGTTCCGAGTACAACGCCCGCCACCTCTCCGTGCTCGAGGGCCTCGAGGCCGTCCGGAAGCGGCCGGGCATGTACATCGGCTCCACCGACTCCCGCGGGCTGATGCACTGCCTGTGGGAGATCATCGACAACTCCGTGGACGAGGCCCTCGCCGGCTTCGGCCACCAGATCACGGTGGTCCTGCACGCCGACGGCGCGGTGGAGGTCCACGACGACGGCCGCGGCATCCCCATCGACCTCGAGCCGCGCACCGGGCTGACCGGCGTGGAGGTCGTCTTCACCAAGCTGCACGCGGGCGGGAAGTTCGGCGGCGGCTCCTACAGCGCCTCCGGCGGTCTGCACGGCGTGGGCGCCTCCGTCGTCAATGCGCTCTCCGCGCGCCTCGACGTGCAGGTGGACCGCGGCGGGAAGACCTACCAGATGTCCTTCCGGCACGGCGAGCCGGGACGCTTCGTGGACCAGGGCCGGCCCTCGCCGCACGCCCGCTTCGAACCGTTCGTGGAGGGGTCGGTGCTCGACGTCGTCGGCAAGGCCAAGCGCGGGGTCACCGGCACGCGGATCCGGTACTGGGCCGACGAGCAGATCTTCACGACGGACGCGCGGTTCAGCTACGAGGAGCTCGCCAAGCGCGCCCGCCAGACCTCGTTCCTGATCCCGGGGCTGCGCATCACGGTGCGGGACCAGCGCGGCCTGCCCGGCACGCCGGGGGAGTTCGGGACCCACGAGGAGGTGTTCCAGCACGACGGCGGGATCTCCGAGTTCGTGGAGTACCTCGCCGCCGACAGCTCGGTCACCGACGTGTGGCGCTTCCAGGGCGAGGGCCGGTTCAAGGAGAACGTCCCGGTCCTCGACGAGAACGGCCGCTCCCGGCTCACGGAGGTGGAGCGCACGTGCGAGGTCGACGTCGCCCTGCGCTGGGGCATCGGCTACGACACCTCCCTGCGCTCGTTCGTGAACATCATCGCGACCCCCAAGGGCGGCACCCACCAGGCCGGGTTCGAGGCCGCCCTGCTGAAGACGTTCCGGAAGCAGATCGAGGCCAACGCCCGCAAGCTCAAGGCGGGCAGCGACAAGATCGAGAAGGACGACGTCCTGGCCGGGCTCACGGCCGTGCTCACCGTGCGCCTGGCCGAGCCGCAGTTCGAGGGCCAGACCAAGGAGGTCCTCGGCACCCCGGCCGTGCGCCAGATCGTGAGCCGGGTGATCGAGAAGGAACTGACCGCCAAGCTCACGGCCACCGGCCGGCACGACAAGCAGCAGGCCGGGCAGCTGCTGGAGAAGGTCGTCGCGGAGATGAAGTCCCGCATCTCGGCGCGCGTGCACAAGGAGACCCAGCGGCGCAAGAACGCCCTGGAGACCTCCTCGATGCCGGCCAAGCTCGTCGAGTGCCGGTCCGACGACGTGGAGCGCTCCGAGCTGTTCATCGTGGAGGGCGACTCCGCCCTCGGCACGGCGCGGCTGGCCCGGTCCTCCAACTACCAGGCCCTGCTGCCGATCCGCGGCAAGATCCTCAACGTGCAGAAGGCGTCCATCACGGACATGCTCGCCAACACGGAGTGCGCCGCGCTCATCCAGGTCATCGGGGCCGGCTCCGGACGCACCTTCGACCTCACGGCCGCCCGCTACGGCAAGGTCATCATGATGACGGACGCCGACGTCGACGGCGCGCACATCCGCACCCTGCTGCTCACGCTGTTCTACCGCTACATGCGCCCCCTCGTGGAGGCCGGACGGGTCTACGCGGCGGTGCCCCCGCTGCACCGGGTGGAGATCGTCAACGCCGGCGGCAAGGCCAACGAGATGGTCTACACCTACTCCGAGCGCGAGCTCGCGGACCTGCTGGCGCGGCTCGAGGCGGAGGGGCGGCGCTACAAGGAGCCCATCCAGCGCTACAAGGGCCTCGGGGAGATGGACGCCGACCAGCTCGCGGAGACCACCATGGACGTCCGGCACCGGATGCTGCGCCGGATCCGGGTCGAGGACGCCGAGGCCGCCGAGCACGCCTTCTCCCTGCTCATGGGCTCGGAGGTGGCCCCGCGCAAGGACTTCATCATCGAGGGCGCCACGCAGCTGGACCAGGAGCGCATCGACGCCTGACCGGCACGGGCCCCGCCCGAGGCGGTGGCGCGACCTCCTCGGGCGCACTGGGCAGGGCACCGGGGCACCGGGCCCCCGGGGCGCGGGCCGGGCGCTACGCTGGGCAGGACGAGCGACCGTCCCCGAGGAAGGACCCTGCATGACCGCCACCGGCCCGCGCACCCCGTCCCCCGCCCGGCCCCGGCCGGTCACCGTCACCGTGACCGGTGCCGCGGGTCAGATCGGCTACGCCACCGTCTTCCGGGCCGCGGCGGGCGACCTCCTGGGGCCCGCAACCCCCGTCCGGCTGCACCTGCTGGAGCTCCCGCAGGCGCGGCGGGCCGCGGAGGGCACGGCTTTGGAGCTGCAGGACGGGGCGTTCCCGCTGCTCGACGGCGTGGAGGTCTTCGAGGACGCCGACGCCGCCTTCGAGGGCGCCTCGGTGGGGTTGCTCATCGGGGCCCGCCCCCGGTCCCAGGGCATGGAGCGCGCGGACCTGCTCCAGGCCAACGCCGGGATCTTCTCGGTCCAGGGCCGGGCCGTCAACCGTGGGGCGGCCGAGGACTTCCGAGCGGTGGTGGTCGGCAACCCGGCCAACACCAACGCGGCGATCGCCGCCTCGCACGCCCCGGACGTCCCGCGCGAGCGGTTCACCGCCCTCACCCGGCTCGACCACCACCGTGCGCTCGCCCAGCTGGCCGCCGCCACCGGGGCCCGTGTCGACGAGATCGAGGGCGTGGCCGTGTGGGGCAACCACTCCGCGAGCCAGTACCCGGACCTCACCCACGCGACGGTCGCCGGCCGGCCCGCGCTGGAGGTGCTGGCCGGGACCGGCCGCGATCTGGCCTGGGTGGACGACACCTTCATCCCGCGGGTGGCGCGCCGCGGCGCGGAGATCATCGACGTGCGCGGCGGCTCGTCCGTGGCCTCGGCGGCGCACGCGACCCTGTGCCACGTCCGCGACTGGGTCCTGGGCACGGCCGAGGGCACGTGGACGTCCATGGCGGTCGCCTCCGACGGCTCCTACGGCGTGCCGGAGGGCCTCGTCAGCTCGTTCCCGGTGGTCTGCCGGGACGGCCGGGCCGAGATCGTCCGGGACCTCGAGCTGGACGAGTTCTCCCGCACCCGCATCGACCGCTCCGTGCGGGAGCTCGAGGAGGAGCGGGCGGCGGTGCAGCAGCTGGGGCTGCTGGGCCCCCGCCGCTGAGCCTCAGCCGTAGGCCGGGCCCACCGCGTCGATCACCTGGTCGGTGGGCACGCCCGAGCCGTCCCGGCGGCCGTGCTCGGTCGGCAGGGCGCGGGCCACGCCCGAGGCCGAGACGGCCTTCGCCGGCCCGTGCCCCACCCAGGCCAGGGCCAGCCCGGTCTCGCCCTTGAGGAAGCGGTGCGCACGGACTCCTGCGGTGGCCCGGCCCTTGGGCGGGTACTCCGAGAACGGGGTCACCTTCACGGAGTACTGCGACATGCCGGGCAGCACCTCGTCGGCGCGCGCGAGGGTCACCACCACGGGTGTCTCGTCCGCGGCGCGCACGGCCCCGAAGAAGACCACGGCGTCCCCCGGGACGAGCTTGATCCCCGCCACGCCGCCGGCGGTGCGGCCCTGGGGGCGCACGGACCCGGCGTCGAAGTGCAGCAGCTTGCCCTCCCGTGTCACGAACACCAGCGCGTCCTCCGCGGCGGCGGACTCGGCGAGCCCGACCACCTCGTCGCCGTCCTTGAGCGTGACGACCTCCCAGTCCTCGCGGTTGAGCGGGTACTCCGGGCTGACGCGCTTGACCACCCCGTTGCGGGTGCCCAGCGCCAGCACCGCGTTCAGCGGCGCGAGCCCCACGAGCCGCTCGCCGCGGCCCAGGGTCAGGAAGTCCTTCACCGGCACCCCGTCGCCCAGCTTCGGGGTGCCCTCGAAGGCGGTCAGCACGGGCACGTCCATGACCTGCACGCGCAGCATCCGCCCGGCGGACGTGACCGCCCCGATCTCGCCGCGGGCGGTGGCCCGCACCGTGGACACGAGGGCGTCGTGCTTGATCCGCCGCGGCGGGTCCGCCAGCGGCGCCTGGGAGGTCGTGCGGGCGAGCTGGCCCGAGGTGGACAGGAAGACCCAGCAGGGGTCGTCGGCGATCTCGAGCGCGAGCCCGCCCGCCGACGCCCGCCCCGGAGCGGGGGCCGCCGCCGCGGCCGCCGGCGCCGGCAGCGCCTCCGACTCGAGCAGCTCGGTGCGCCGGTCGTCGCCGTGCACGGCCGCGGTCTCCGCGAGCTCCGCGGAGACCAGGGCCCGCAGCCGGGAGTCCGAGGCGAGGGTCTCCTCGAGCTCGGCGATCTCCCGGCGCAGCTCCTCCTGCTCCTTCTCCAGCTCGATCCGCGAGTACTTGGTCAGCTGCCGCAGGCGCAGCTCCAGGATGTGGTCCGCCTGCACGCGACTGAGGTCGTACACGGCCATGAGCCGCTCCCGGGCCACGGCGGTCTCGTCGGAGGAACGGATGATCTGGATGACCTCGTCGATGTCCACGATCGCCACGAGCAGGCCCTCGACCAGGTGCAGGCGGTCCCGGCGCCTGCCCAGGCGGAAGCCGGTGCGCCGCCGGACCACGGACAGCCGGTGCTCCACGTAGACCCGCAGCAGCTCGAGGAGCCCCATGGTGCGGGGCCGCCCGTCCACGAGTGCCACGTTGTTGATCCCGAAGGAGTCCTCCATGGGCGTGTACTTGTAGAGCTGCTGCAGGACGGCCTGCGGGTTGAAGCCGTTCTTGACCTCGATGACGAGCCGCAGGCCGTTCTTGCGGTCGGTGAGGTCCACGACGTCGGAGACGCCCTGGAGCTTCTTGGCCTGCGCCGCCTCCTTGATCTTCTCGGTGACCTTCTCGGGGCCGACCATGTAGGGCAGCTGGGTGACGACGATGCCCTGCTTGCGGGGGGTGATCTGCTCGATCGACACCTTGGCCCGGGTCTTGAACGAGCCCCGTCCGGTCCGGTAGGCGTCCCGGATCCCGTCGAGGCCCACGATCCGCCCGCCCGAGGGCAGGTCCGGGCCCGGGATGAAGCGCATGAGCTCCTCGAGCGTCGCCTCGGGGTGCTCCACGAGGTGGCGGGCTCCGGCGACGACCTCCCGAAGGTTGTGCGGGGCCATGTTCGTGGCCATCCCCACCGCGATGCCGGAGGAGCCGTTGACCAGCAGGTTGGGGAAGGCCGCGGGCAGCACCCCCGGCTGGGTGAACTGGTTGTCGTAGTTGGGCACGAAGTCGACGACGTCCTCGTCGAGGTCGGCCGTCAGCGCCAGGGCGGCCGGGGCCATCCGGGCCTCGGTGTAGCGGGAGGCGGCCGGGCCGTCGTCGAGGGAGCCGAAGTTGCCGTGCCCGTCCACGAGCGGCAGGCGCATCGCGAAGGACTGGGCGAGGCGGACCATCGCGTCGTAGATGGCGGAGTCGCCGTGCGGGTGCAGCTTGCCCATCACCTCGCCCACGACGCGGGCGCTCTTGACGTGGCCGCGGTCCGGGCGCAGGCCCATCTGGTTCATCATGAACAGGATCCGGCGCTGCACGGGCTTGAGCCCGTCCCGGGCGTCGGGCAGGGCCCGGGAGTAGATGACGGAGTACGAGTACTCGAGGAAGCTCGTCTCCATCTCGGAGGTCACGTCGATGTCGACGATGTTCTCCCGGAAGTCGGCGGGCAGCTCGTCCTCGGCGGACGGGCGGGAGGGCGCACGGCGGCGTGCCATCACAGCGGGGGGTCCTTCGGTCGTGGGTCGGTCCGGGGCGGGCCGGCGGCTCGGCGGTCGAGATCGGCGGGGGACGCACCGGGGCGCACCGTTGACGGTGCAGGTTTGTCTACTAGCCTGAAGTCTATGGTTGCAGAGACCGCGGACACGGACGGCGCCGGACAGTACCCCGAGTACTGGGAGGCCGACGTGATCCTGCGCGACGGCGCGACGGCGCAGCTGCGCCCGATCTCCCCGGAGGACAAGGACGCGCTCCTGGCCTTCCACCAGTCGCAGTCCGAGAACTCCATCTACCTGCGCTTCTTCTCCTACAAGCCCACCCTGTCCGCCCGGGAGCTGGAGCGGTTCACCCGCGTGGACCACCGGGACCGCGTCTGCTTCGTGCTGCTGCTGGGGGACCGGATCATCGGCGTGGGCCGCTACGACCGCACGGACGACCCGCACGACGCCGAGGTCGCGTTCATGATCTCCGACGCCCACCAGGGCCGGGGCATCGGCTCGATCCTGCTCGAGCACCTCGCCGCGGCCGCCCGCGAGAACGGGATCGACCACTTCTCCGCGGAGGTCCTGCCCGAGAACCGCAAGATGCTGCGCGTGTTCGCCGAGGCCGGCTACGAGCTCACCCGCAAGTTCGACGACGGCGTGGTGGTGGTGGGCTTCGACATCGACCCGACCGAGAAGTCGCTGGCGGTGATGGCCGCGCGGGAGCACCGAGCCGAGGCGCTCTCCATGGCCGATCTGCTCTCCCCGTCCTCGATCGCCGTGATCGGGGCCTCGCGGGACCCCGGCCACGCCGGGCACGCACTGGTCGAGCACCTCGTGGCCTCGGGATTCGCCGGCCGGCTCAGCGGCGTGAGCCCCACGCCGTTCGAACGGGAGGGCATGACCCACGCCACCTCCATCGGGGAGGTCCCCGAGGGCGTCGACCTCGCCGTGATCGCCGTGCCGGTCGACCAGGTGGCCGACGTCGTCGACCAGTGCGGCGCGGCGGGCGTGCGCGCCGTCGTCGTGGTGACGGGCGGGTACGCCGAGGCCGGGGCGGAGGGCCAGGCCCGGCAGGCCGAGCTCGTGCGCCGGGCACGCTCCTACGGCATGCGGGTGGTCGGCCCGGCCAGCCTCGGGCTCTACAGCACGGCCCCCGAGTCCCGCTTCAACGCCTCCATCCTGCCGGCCGTGCCGCGGGAGGGCGCGCTGGGGCTGTTCAGCCAGTCCGGGGCCATCGGCATGATGCTCAACGCCGCCGCGCTGCGCCACGACGTGGGCGTGTCCACGTACCTCTCCGCCGGCAACCGGGCCGACGTCTCGGGCAACGACATGATGCAGTACTGGGAGGACGACGCCGCGACCCGCGCGTGCGGCCTCTACCTGCAGTCCGTGGGCAACCCGCGCAAGTTCTCCCGCATCGCACGCCGGCTGTCCCTGACCAAGCCCGTGATCGTGGCCAAGAGCGAGGTCACCGGGCTGCGGCTGCCGCCCGGGCACACCGGGCGCACCACCCAGGCCCCCCCGGGGGCCCTGGACGCGATGTTCCGGCAGGCCGGGGTGATCCGCGCGGACACGAGCGAGCACCTGATGGACGTGGCGGGGATCCTCGCCGGCCAGCCCCTGCCCGCGGGCGCGCGCACGGCCCTCGTCTCCAACGCGCTGGCCCTGGGCCAGCTCATGGAGGACCGGTGCACGCAGCTGGGCCTGGACGTCGCGGTCACCCAGGCGGGGGTCCGGACCGCGGACGGCGGGGAGGGCGCCCTCGAGGCCCTGCGGGCTGCCGTCGACAGCTGCCTCGGCGCCGAGGCCGTCGACTCCGCCGTGGTCACGCTCATGCCGATCCCGGACACCACTCCGGAGGTCGTGGCGGAGGTCGTGGGCCGTGCGGGCCGGGAGCACGGCAAGACCGTGGTGGTCGTCTTCACCGGCAGCACCGAGCCCGGGGCGGTCTCCGCCCTCCACCACGCGGCCGACGGCCTCGAGGTGCCCTGCTTCGACTCCCCGGGGGCCGCCCTGCGGGCGCTCGCCAAGGTGGTGGACTACACCCGGTGGCGCGCCCAGGACCAGGGCCGGCTCGCCGAGCCGAGGGGCATCGACGCGGAGGCGGCCGAGACCTTCGTGGAGACCGTGCTGCCGCGGGTCTCCGGTGACGAGCTGCTGGTGCTGGACGGGGACGGGACCCGGGCGCTGCTGGAGACCTACGGCATCCGCCTGCTGCCCAGCGAGCGGTTCACGGACCCCGAGGACGCCCCCGCCGCCGCCGCCCGGCTCGGCTATCCGGTGGCCCTCAAGACCACGGACCCCAACCTCCGGCACCGGCTGGACCTGGGCGGAGTGCAGCTGAACATCCAGGACGACGGGCAGCTGCGCACGGCCATCGAGACCATGCACCGGGCGCTCGCCCCCTACGGCACCTTCGACCTCGAGGTGCAGTCCATGGCCCCCACCGGCCAGGCCGTGGTGCTGCGCGCCATCGAGGACCCCCTGATCGGCCCCGTGCTGTCCTTCGGGATGGCCGGGGACGCGGTGAACCTGCTCGAGGACTGGGCGCACCGGGTCCCGCCGCTCACCGACCAGGACGTGCGGCGGATGGTCCGCGAGCCCATGGCCTCCCGCAAGCTCTTCGGCCACCAGGGGGTCCCGGCCGCGGACGTCGACCGGCTCGAGGACCTGGTCTCCCGGGTGGCGCTGCTCAAGGACCGGCACCCGGAGATCGCCCGGGTGGAGCTGAACCCGGTGCTCGTCGCGAGCGGTTCCCTGACCGTGCTCGGGGCCTCGGTCGGCATCGGCAACGCCCGGCAGCGGACGGACAGCGCGCGCCGGGCCATGCGCAGCTAGGCGGGCCCGGACTTCGTGGCGGACACCATCGCGGGTCGGTACACCCTCATCGACCCCATCGCGCGCGGCGGCAGCGGGTCCGTGTGGCGCGCCTGGGACGGCCGGCTCCAGCAGCTGTGCGCGGCCAAGGTGCTGCGCCAGCGCGACTCCGCGGACCTGCTGCGCTTCGCGCGGGAGCAGTCGGTGAAGCTCGACCACCCGCACGTGCTCGCCCCCTACGGCTGGGCGGCGGAGGACGCGCACGTGGTCATCGCGATGCCCCTCGTCCACGGCGGCACCCTGGAGTCCGCGCTGCTCGACAACGGGGCCGCCTCGGCGGAGCTGACCGAGGAGGTGCTGTCCCAGCTGCTCCAGGCGCTGCAGTTCGTGCACGCCCAGGGCTGGGTGCACCGGGACGTGAAGCCGGGCAACCTCATGCTGGACAGCACCGGCACCGGCCGGCCCCACGTGCTGCTCTCGGACTTCGGGATCGCCGTGCGCGTCCAGGACGCCCGCCTGACCCGGACGGGCACGGTGGTGGGCACGCCGGGCTACCTGCCCCCGGAGGCGTACGAGCTCACCGACCCGAACCCCGCCCAGGACCTGTACGCGGCGGGCATCACCGCGCTGCGGATGCTCGACCCCTCGCTGGAGCCGCAGGAGAGCCTCGGACCCAACGACGCGCGGGCGGTGGTGGGGGAGCAGGGCGACCTGGCCGAGCACCTGGCGGCCCTGCTCACCCCCGACCCCGCCCAGCGCCGCGCCGCGGCCGTGACCGTGCTCCACGAGCTCACCGCCGGCGCGGCAGGCCGGAGCTTCGACCCGGCCCGCACCCGGGACGGGGAGCCGTTCGAGGTCTTCGACGTCCTCGAGCCGCTGCCGGAGCCGTGGGCGGAGCGGGTGCGGACCGGCTGGGACGGCGCGGAGGGCCCGGACGCCGTGCCCGGCTCCGGCGGCCCCTTCCGGGACGGGCCCGACACGCTGGACGGCGGTGCGGGGAGGGCGACGACCGGCACCTGGGCGACCGGCAGCAGCACGGCCGGCGGCACGACGACCGGCTCGGCGACGACCGGCTCAGCGGGGATCGGCGCCGCGGGGACCGGCACCGGGGGCGAGCGCGCCGGAGCCGGCGACCACGACGGCCCGGCCGCCACGACGTCCGGGCACGGCGGTCCCGGGCACGGCGGCGCGGGATCCGGGGCGGACCCCGCCCGGGACCCCGGAGCCCTCCGGCCGGCCGCGCGCCGGCCCACCGGGGCTCCCGCGCCGCCGGCCCGGGGCAGGCGGCGACGGCGCGGCAGCGCCGTGCGGGGCGTGTTCGTGGTCCTGGTGGGGATGACCGCGCTGCTCAGCGGCTGGCTGCTGCTCGACCCCCTCGGCTCCGCGGAGCGGGTGCCCGGTCCCGGGGCCTCGCCCACGGCGACGCCCACCGCGGACCCGACCCCGACCCCGGCGCCGGAGGAGACCCCGGTGGTGCTGGAGCGGGTCTGCGAGGACATCGGCGGCGGGCAGCAGCGCTGCTACTTCCGCGCGCCCTGAGCGCCCGTGTTGGGCACGGACGCGGCCGTGGGGGAAAATGGCCCCCATGACGTATTCAGGTGAGCGCGGCCAGCGGCTGGTCGAGGACATCAACAAGGCCGGCTTCTATCCGCAGCTGGTGATCGACGTGGTCCAGGACTCCCTGGACGGCCGGTCCCCGGTCTCCCACCTCGTGCAGCTGGAGACCCACATCGACCGGACGGAGGTGCACCGCCACACCACCGTGCTGGTGCTCGCCGAGGACGTGCTGCACGTGACCCACGTGGACGACGAGGAGTTCGACGAGGGCGGCCGCGACGTCGTCGCCCGCGTCTCGACCGAGACCGTGGGGATCTCCCAGATCCGCTCGGTCACGCTCAGCTACTCCTACTACCAGCCGGCCAACTACCGGCCGGACAGCCCGATCTCCGAGGTGACGCTCGCCATCGCGTGGACGGGCACCCTGCACGTGGACCTGGCGCCCGCGCTGTGCGAGGACCCCCAGTGCCAGGCCGACCACGGCTACTCCGGCACGGCCGCCCGCGAGGACATCGTGCTGCGGATCAGCGCGGAGGCGGACGGCCCGGCCGCCGTGGAGGGCGCGCGGGAGTTCGCGCGCACGCTGCGCCGGGCCAACCTCTCCCCGCTGACCGACGGCGCGCAGATCGCCCAGCCGGCCCACGGCCGCACCCCGGCCCCGCGGCGGGCCGCCCCCGCGACGCCGAGGACCCGGTTCACCGACCGGTTCACCGGCCGGGACAGCGGCGCCGCCCGGTGACGGCGGCCCAGGAGGTCCTGCCCGGCCTGCCCGCCGACCTGCCGGGGCCGCCGCGCTACGGCAGCCGGTCGGTCGCGGAGGTCATGTCCTCGGCCGCGGCGTCCCTGGGCGTGCCGGGCTTCCGGAACGCGCTGGGCCTGCCCACCGCCCGGAGGGTCGTCGTCGTCATGGTGGACGGGCTGGGACGGGCCCAGCTGCGGGCGCGCGCCGGGCACGCCCCCGGGCTGGCCGGGGCGCAGAGCCTGGCCACCCTGGACGCGGCGTTCCCCACGACGACGGCCGCCTCGCTGGCGTCCCTCGGCACCGGCGCCCCTCCCGGCGCGCACGGACTCGTCGGCTACGACGTCCTGGACCCCGACCGGGACCGGGTGGTGAACCAGCTCGGCGGCTGGGACGCCGCCCTCGACCCCCGGACGTGGCAGCCGCTGCCCACCGTGCTCGAGCGCGCCGCCGAGCACCTCGACGTGATCACGGTCAGCCGGGGCAGGTTCGCCGGCTCCGGGCTCACCGACGCCGCCCTGCGCGGGGGCCGGTTCGTGGCCGCGGAGGGACCGGCGGCGCGGGTCGGCGCCGCGGTCGACCAGCTCGCCGCGGGGCGCGACGCCCTCATGTACTTCTACTGGGACGAGCTCGACCGGACCGGCCACGCCCGCGGCTGGGAGTCCTGGGAGTGGACCGCGCAGCTCGAGGAGCTCGACGCGGCCCTGCGTCGGCTCGTCGCCCGCGTGCCGGCCGGCACCACGGTCCTCGTGACCGGTGACCACGGGATGGTCGACGTCCCCCGGGACGCGCGCGTGGACTTCTCCGGGCTGCCCGGGCTGCTGGACGGGGTCCGGCACACGGCGGGCGAGCCCCGGACGGTGCAGCTCCACCTGGAGCCCGACGCGGCGGCGGAGGACGTCCGATCCCTCGTGGCCGCCTGGCGGGAGCAGTTCGGGTCACGGGTGTGGATCGTCTCCCGGGAGGCCGCCCTCGCCGCCGGCTACTTCGGCCCGCCGGCGCAGGTCCGCGACGCGGTGCGCGGGCGCATCGGCGACCTCCTCGTGCTGGCGCGGGAGCCCCTGGCGCTGTTCGACCTGGGCCGGCTCCGTCCGAGCGTCCTGTCCATGGTGGGCCAGCACGGTTCGCTCACCCGCGCCGAGCGGGAGGTCCCGCTGCTGCGCCTGGCCTGAGCGGCGCGCGCCGCGCAGGTCGTCGGCGGCGCGTGGCCCGTGTTCGGCGGCCGCGGCCGCCTGCCCACGGCGCGGCGAGCCCGCAGGTCGCGCCCCCGGTGCGGGGCCGGACGACCGGTCGACCCCGGTCAGGGCCCCGGCGGAGCGTCCTCGTCGGCGGCGGGCTCGGCGTCCGCCCCGGTGGTGGACCCGGCCGCGGCCGGACCGGCGAGCCCGTCCTCCTCGTCGGCGCCGACGTCGGCCGCGTCCTCCTCGTCCGGGTCCGCGCCGGCCTCGTCCTGCTCGGTGCCCTCCGCGGGCGCCGCGGGGGAGGCGGGGGAGGCGGGCCCGGTACCCGGTTCCGGGGAGGGCGGGGCCGGCGGCGCGGGCGCGGGAGGCGGGGGCTGCACGGGAACGGGAGCGGGCACGACCGGTTCGGGCACGACGGGCAGGGGCGCGACCGGCTCGGGGAGCAGGGGCGCCGGGGCGACGTCGGGCGCGGGCGGTGCCACCGGCGCCGGGGCCGGCGGCGGGACCGGTGCCGCGGCCGGGGGGCTCGGCGTGGGGGAGGGCGTGCGCGAACGCGACGGGGTCGGCGAGGCGCTGGGCGACGGCGTGGGCGTGGGCGTGGCCGTCGGCGACCGGGTCACCGACGGGGCGGGCGTGAACCCGGCCTCGTGGCCCGCGCCGAAGAGGTCGCGTCCCACGCCGCCCAGGTAGAGCGCCCCGACACCGGCCAGCACCACGAGCACGACCGCGCCCAGGACCAGCCCGGCGACGAGGCGCCCCGGCCCGGAGCCCCGGACGAGCTCGGCCGGGGTCTCCGCGGCGGCCGGGGCCGCACGGACGCCGGGGTCCGGGTCGGCGGTGTCGCGCTCGTCGTCCCCGAAGAGGTCGTCCTGGATGGAATTGCCCATGTCGTGCTGCCCCTGACGTGGTGTCGTCCGTCCGGGCCGCGCACGGGATGGGGGAGCGCACGAACCCGGAGGAACGGCGCTCAGCCGTCCCCTGCTGCGTGCACTCTAACCCGTGCCGGGGCGGCGGCGCCGGACGGCACGCACCGGCAGCGCGAGCTCAGTCGGACGAGCTGCCGAAGACGATCTCGTCCCAGCTGGGGACCGAGGACCGCGCGGAGCGTCGGGCCTTGGCCGTCTTGTTCCGCGGTCGGGGCCGTTCGGACGCGGTCTCCTCGCCGGAGCGGGGGGCGGCGCCGGAGTCGTTGGAGCCGGGGTCGTCGGACTGCTCGCCGGGAACGGCGGGGTCCCGGCCGGCGGATGGCCGGTCCGGGGCGTCCGTGTCCGCGGAGGGACGCACGGCGGTGTCCTCGCCCGTGATGTCCTCGTCCGTGATGTCCTCGTCCGTGATGTCCCCGATGTCCCCGATGTCCTCGATCGGGGGGTCCTGGCCCGGGCTGTCCTCGCCTGTCGCTCCCGGGGCCGGGGGGAGCACGGGGCCGTCCGTGTCCGGTCGCCCCTCCGACCGGTCCTCGGCAGTTCCCCTCCGCTCCCGGACGGGCTCCGGAGGGGTTTCCCGGGACCCGGCGCTCACGGAGGGGCCGGCGGCGGTGCGCTCGTCCGGGTGCTCGGCGGGCTGTGCGTCCGTCCGCGGCGAGGACGTGCCGGCCGCCTCCGGCTCCGCGCCGGGATCGGGGAAGCGGGTGGCGGGCTGGAAGGGCTGGTCGAAGACAGAGCTGTCCTCGGGGGCGGCGAGCGGACGGGGCCGCCGCTCCACGTGCCCCATGCCGCGGCCCAGGATCTCGGCCAGGGCGTCGTCGCCCTCGACGTCCTCGCCGATGCGCTGCCCGCGGCGGGCCTGCAGGACGTCGAGCAGGTCGTCGGCCTCCACGGCGGACCGGCGCAGCCGTGTGAGCTCGGGATCGAGCCCTCCGTCCAGGACGCCGAGGCCCGTGCCGAGCGGCGTGTCCGGGGTGCCGGCCTCCGTGAGGGCCTCCGCCCACGGGTTCGCCGGCCGGACGCTCTGGTTCGCCGGGTTGTAGAGCCACTCGGCCAGCGGCTCGTCGTGGGCGGGCGCGGCGGAGCGGTCGAGCACGGAGAAGCGGGCGACCACGGCCCACAGGTGGTCCTCCCGCTGCCACGAGTCCCACTCGAGGGAGGAGGGGTCCACCCCCAGGTCGGCGGCCCGGTGCGCGACGGCGCGGCCCAGGGTGAGGGGCTCGCCCTCGAAGACGGAGTGGTAGCCGCGGTGCGCCGAGCGGTCCTCGATCTCGACCTTCTGCGCCTCGGCGGCGATGTGGGCGCGCTCGGCGAGGATCGGCCACTCGTAGCGGCGGACCCGGGCGGACTCCCAGCCGCTCTCGGCCACGATCTCCTCGACCGTGGCCCCGGAGCGGAAGCGGGCCTGGATCTCGCGGGGCCCGAACCGGCCCGTGCCCCGCTGACGGGCGCCCGGCAGCCGGCGGGCACGCTGGACGGCCAGGCGCAGCTCCTGGTCGATCCGCAACAGGTGGCGGGTGCCTGCCTCGTCCTCGACGACCAGGTGCTCACCGTCGTCGTGCACACCTGCCAGGCGCAACTGCTCCATGCTGTCATTCCTCCGGGGTGGTTCTCGGGTGCGCTCGGGGTCGTCGAGCGGGCGCTGCGGGGCGGATCGGTCGGTCTCGGCAGACGCGCCGGCCCGGGCCCGCCACCAATCCTACTGGCCGTCGCCCGACCCCCGCCGGAGGCCGCCCGCGAACGGTCCCGGCCGCGTGGGCACGGGCCCGGGCGCGGGTGGATTTTTGCCCGCGGATGGTGAACAATCTACGCGACACAGCGCCCGGTGGGCGGCGCACCGCCGCGCCGCCAGCCGCCCTCGGACCCCTTTGGAGCGAAGACCGCACATGGCCACAGACTACGACGCGCCGCGCAAGCAGGACGACGAGCTCAAGGAGGACTCGATCGAGGAGCTGCAGACGCGCCGCACGGACCCGCAGTCCGGCAGCGTCGACGAGGACGAGGCCGCGGCGGCGGAGAGCTTCGAGCTGCCGGGCGCGGACCTCTCCCACGAGGAGCTGTCCGTCGTGGTCCTGCCGGCCCAGGAGGACGAGTTCACCTGCGGGTCGTGCTTCCTGGTGCGCCACCGCTCCCAGATCGCCGAGGAGAAGGGCGGGGTCAAGTACTGCATCGAGTGCGTGGGCTGAGCCCCAGCCGTCCGGCTCGCCCGGTGCACGGAGGAACCCCGCCGCGACGGACGTCGCGGCGGGGTTCCTCCGTGCAC
>NZ_JBHVDI010000026.1:0-32266 GCF_042802875.1 Kocuria sp. NPDC057446
GTCCTGCCCGTCAGCACGGACGGCGTCCACGCTCAGAGGCCTCGCGCTCCGGCTCCTCCGTCGGCCCCTCCGTCGGCGCCGCCATCAGCACCGCTGTCGGCACCACCATCGGCACCGCCGTCCGCGCCACCGTCGTGGACACCGGGCGTGCCGGCCGCCCCGCCGTCAGCGGGGCCCTCGGCGCCGCCGTCGGCACCGCCGTCGTGAACACTGGGCGTACCCGCGGCTCCGCCGTCGGCCGGGCCCTCGGCGCCGCTGTCAGCACCGCCGTCGGCGCCACCGTCCGCGCCACCGTCGTGGACGCCCGGGGTGCCGGCCGCGCCGCCGTCGGCCGGGCCCTCGGCGCCGCTGTCGGCGCCACCATCGGCGCCGCCGTCGTGGACACCCGGGGCACCGAAGGCTCCGCCGTCGGCGGGACCTTCCGTCTGGTTCGGATCCTGCTGTGCATCAGTCATGTTGGCCTCCCAGATTGGCGTGACCGGGCCGAAATGGGCACCCGGTCACCAGGACCGGCGATGCGTGAGCCGCACCGCCCGTGTCGAGGCTATCCGGGCAACGCCGGGGAGGGAACAGCCTCGACACCCTCGGCCCACGGAGAACCCGGACGAGGACCCGCGCGTCCTGCACCGCGTCCACCCAGCGCCCGACGGCGACGCCTCGCGCTCACAGCTGGTCGATCCGCCGGTAGCGGGACGGGGTGGTCCCCGTGGTGGCCCGGAAGTGCCGGTTGAAGTTGGAGAGGTTCGTGAAGCCCACCCGGTAGCAGATGTCCGAGACCGGCAGGTCGGTGCCGCGCAGCAGCCGGCAGGCCTCGGTGAGCCGCATCCGGGTGACCGTGCGGTTGAAGCCCACGCCGGTGGCCTTGGCGAACAGCCGGGAGAACGCGTCCCGGCTCAGCCCCACGGCCTCGGCCACCTCCGGCACGAGCATCCGGCCGTCCAGGTGCTCCGTGATGTAGCCCAGCGCCCGGTTGAAGACCTCGGCCTCGGCGGCGTCCAGCCGGTAGGAGCCGCCGCGGCTGTCCAGGTAGCGGCGCTCGCTCTCCGGGGACTCGGCGAGGATCCCCAGCAGCTCGGCCACGGCGGCCAGCCGGCGGAGACCGAACGTCCCGTTCACCGCCTCCAACGCCTCCGCCCCGGCAACTGCAGTGCGGCCGGTGAACTCGATGCCCCGGGCCGCGGCCTCCAGGAGCGGGCGCAGGGCCTCGAGCTCGGGCAGCGTCCCGGCGGCGGCGAAGAACCGCTCCTGGTCGAACTGGAGCACGGCGTCCCGGTGGCGGACCACGGCGTCGTCGTCGCGGTGGGAAATCCAGTTGTGCGGGAGGAAGGAGCCCATGATGCTGAGGTGCCCGGGGCCGAAGGGCCCGGCGTAGTCGCCGGCCATGACCGTCCCGGAGGACTCCCGGATCAGGTGCACCTCCACCTCGGGGTGGTAGTGCCAGCGGGCCAGGGGGTGGGGCCAGTCGTGCTCGTGCCACCGCACGGAGCTCGACGGGTCCGGGATCGCCAGCTCCCGGACCGGGGAGGTGACGTCCTCCGGCGTCGTGCTCCGTGCGGTGGCGTCCACGCTCAGGCTCCGGCCACGCGGATCTGGATCTTGGTGTCGGTGGGCCGGCCCTCGGCGCCGCGCTCGAACGCGGCCACGGCGTCCTCGAACGGATAGGTGGCGCTGATCAGGGCGCCCAGGTCCACGGCCGGGGACGCGGCGAGCTCGATGGCCCGCTGGTACGAGTTGGCGTAGCGGAACACCGTCTCGATCCGCAGCTCCCGGGCCTGGGCGGCGGCGACGTCCAGCGGCACCGGGTCCACGGGGATGCCGATCAGGACCACGGTCCCACCGGGGGCGGGGATCTCCCACAGGTTCCCGAAGACGTGCGGGCTGCCGCTGGCCTCGAAGACCACGTCCGCGCCCCAGCCGTCGGTGGCCTCCCGCACGGCCTCGCCCAGGTCCTGGCGGGAGACGTCCACCGCGTGGATGGTCGGATAGGCCTCGATCTTGGCGAACTTCTCGGGCGCCACGTCCGAGATGTACACCCGGGACGCCCCGCTCGCGGCGGCCGCGATGGCGGTGAGCACCCCGATAGTGCCGGCGCCCACCACCACGACGACGTCGCCCGGCGCCAGACCGGCCTTGGTCACCGCGTGCACCGCCACAGCGAAGGGCTCGATCAGGGCGCCCTCCTCCAGCGAGAGCTGCTCGGGCAGCTTGTAGGTGAAGTCGGCGGGGTGGATGATTTCGGGCTGCAGGCAGCCGTCCACCGGGGGCGTGGCCCAGAACCGCACGTCCGGGTCCACGTTGTACATGCCCAGCCGCGCGGCCCGCGAGCGCGGGTTGGGGATGCCCGGCTCCATGCAGACCCGGTCCCCCACGGTCAGGTGGTCCACGCCCTCCCCCACTTCCAGCACCGTGCCGGAGGCCTCGTGCCCGAGGACCATCGGATTCTCGACGACGTAGGGGCCGATCCGGCCGTGCGTGAAGTAGTGGACGTCGCTGCCGCAGATGCCCACGGTGTGCACGCCGATGCGTACCTCCCCGGGGCCCACCGGGCGCAGCCCCGGGACGGGCCGGACCCGGATCTCGTGCTGGCGTTCGAGGACGACGGCGTCCATGGTGCTCTCCTGGGTGCTCGGGGACTTCGCGGCGGTGGTCGTGGGGTGCGGGGTGGTGAGCGTGGTGGGGTTCATGATCTCAGGTCCTTTCAGGCGGCCATGGCGAGGCGGTCGCGGCGCGGGAGCATCCGGCCGTCCTCGGTGGTGAGGCCGGGCTGGGGCGGGTGGATGAAGAAGGTGGTGAGGGTGCCGAGGAGCATCAGGCCGGCGAAGACCCAGCACACCCCGATCGGGCCGAGGACGGGCAGCAGCAGGGTGGCGATGCCGGGGCCGAGGAACGTGGCCAGCCCGGAGGCGAGGTTGTGGGCGGAGATCGCCGCACCGCGGTGCTCGGGGGCCAGGGCCGGGAAGATCGCGCCCATCGGGACGAACGCGGTGACGGACAGGGCGAAGAGCACGGCGGCCCCGACCATCGCCGGGAAGCTGGGACCGAACCACACCGGGACGTAGGCGAAGGCGAGGACCGCGAGGGCCATGCCGCCGAAGCCGAACCAGCGCATCTGGCGCATCCAGCCGTAGCGGTCGCCGAGCCGGCCCCAGACGATGTTGGCGCCGATGGTGATGGTGTTCATGATCGCCCAGAGCATCATCCACTCGGGCAGGGAGAACCAGGACTGCCCGCCGATCTCACCAGTGGTCAGGTACAGCGGCATCATCATCGGGAACGCGTAGAGCGTGAGGTTGCACAGCACCCGGATGACCACGGAGAGCGCGATCTGCCGGTTCTCCACCAGGATGGTCACCCCGCGCAGCAGCTCGCGGGTGCGCTCGGCGCCGTGCAGCTTCTGGGAGAGGTCGATCTCGGGCGGGGCGCCGGGGACCAGAAAGGCGCACATCAGGGTGCCGGCCGCCACGAAGGGCAAGGACATCCACAGGGTGGCGTACTCGCCGATGACGGGGACCAGGAGGCTGGGCACATAGGCGCCCATCACGCCGATGCCCAACGAGAAGGACGCCCAGAACCAGCCCATGGCCGAGGCCAGGCGGCTGGGGTGCACGGATTGGGCGATGAGCACCACGAACGAATACATGAACAGCGGGTAGGCCACCCCGCGCAGGGCGTAGATCAGGATCGTCCCGACCACACTCTCCAGCCCCACGGTGAGGAACAGGACGTGCAGGACCATCCAGAGGATGCCGCCGAGGACCATGAGGCGCTTGGCGCCCACGACCTCGGCGAGCACCCCGGTGGTCCACGCCGAGATGGCGACCACCAGGCCGTAGACGGTGAAGACGAGGCCGGCCTGGGTGGGCGTGAAGCCGTTTTCGACAAGGAAGCGGGACAGGAACGTGAGCTCAAAACCATCACCGGTCATGAAGATGGCGAGGGCGAGGTAGCCGAAGAGCAGGCGGCGGGGCATGCCGAACATGCGGGTACTCCTTCGTGGACACCAAGGGGAAGGCACCTGGCGAGCAGAAGAGCGGTCAGCCGGTGCGCGATGCCCTCAACGCTACGGAGGTGTGACGCGGACCACTAGCTAGTTATGTTGATGGAAGCTAATACTTTTGCGCTGCTGAGGCAGCTACGTCATCGGCGGAGAGGCTCACACCGCGAGCTCCCTGCCGGACGTAATCGGAGGGGATGAGGCAGCCCTCTAGCAGGGAATTGCTGGCTGATTGGCGCGCTTCTCGCAGTAGGATGCGTGGGTCTCACCAGGCCAGCAAGGCCTACGGAGAGTCCGTCCGGAGCCCGGCAAAGTGCGTGAGCACTGGTGATCACGGCTTGAGTAGAGCTTCCTCTGCCGCGGCCGACATCCCGATAAAGTTAGGGCTTATGGCCCCTGTACAGCCGAAGCTGCCCATGTCACCGCCTGTCAAGATGGTCGATTTGTTCGCAGGCCCCGGTGGACTGGACGTCGCCGCCCACTGGTTGGGCATATCAGTGGTCGGCATCGAGTGGGACGAAGATGCCTGCGCCACCCGGCACGCCGCTGGCTTGAACACGGTGCAGGGAGACGTCAGCCAACACGGTCCCGCCGAGTTTCCCAATGCGACCATCCTCGCCGGCGGACCTCCCTGCCAGACTTACACCGTGGCCGGAACGGGCGCCGGACGCCGGGCATTGGAGCAGGTCCTGGCCTTCATCAGACGCATGGCCGCCGGACAGGACGTCAGCGCTGAGCTGGCGCACCTGGACGATGAACGTACCGGACTGGTTCTGCAACCCCTCCGCTGGACCCTGGAAGCATACGCACAGGGACGCCCCTACGAGACCATCGTGCTTGAACAGGTACCCGCCGTGCTGCCGGTCTGGAAGGCCATGGCACAGGCCCTGCACAGCATCGGGTACAAGACCGCATGCGGCATCCTGCATGCGGAGGAGTTCGGCGTCCCGCAAACCAGACGACGAGCAGTTCTGATCGCCCGCCGCGACTACATGCCCCGTCTGCCGCGACCGACGCACCGCCGGTTCCGCAAGGGACAGGGGCGTGAGGAGGACCATCCGCCGCTGCTGCCCTGGGACTCCGTGCTGCGGCCCTACGAGACCCTCGGCAGCACACTGGAACGACCAGAGCCATTCGTCGTCGTCTCCAACTACGGCACCGGCGGGAACCCGAAGGCTCGTGGGCGACGCACCTCCGAGGAACCGGCCGCCACGGTCACCGGCAAAATATCGCGTAACCGCCTGATAACCCACGACGGCCTAGAGCTCGCGCGGCTGAAAGAGGCCGAGGCGGGTCAACTACAGACGTTCCCCGCAAACTATCCGTGGTCCGGCAGTGACATCGCCCAGCAGATCGGCAACGCCATCCCCCCACGATTGGGCGCCCACGTCCTGGCAGCCGCCCTCGGCCGTGAGCTCGACCCCGCAGCCCTCGACAGAGCGGTACGGAACAGATGGGAGCAGACCGGTGGTGGACAACGTCTGCTCGTGGCAACCGTGGACACCGTATCAACGCGGTGAGATCACGAGGGCATGATTGTCAGGCTTCGAGGCTCCGAGGGACGGCCCCGTTGTCACCGAATGTGATGCCGCATGTGAGGCCTCTACAGCGTGTAGCTCTCCAGATGACCTCGCGCAGGCCACGCATCTGATTCCCGCCAGCACGGGAAGAGACCGTGAAGCTCACCCCAGTCGGTGGTACCGCTCCTCCTCGCACTCATTCCGGTGCCGAGCTGCGGGGGACCCAACCGAACCCGAAGTGGTAGCCCCGCAGGCCCTGCGCGCATCGGCGAGAGGAGAGAAATATACGTTCTATGATGCCGAAGTAGGGACCCGACCGGCAGTGAATCGCGTCGGTTCCCCCTGATACACCTTCATGGCCTGCTCCCCCGCCTTATTCACAGGCCGTCCCCGCGACACGTGAGCACAGAAAGCAGGAAGACGCCCGTGGCCGACGCCGACGTCATCGAGACCATCCAGCTCGCCCCCGATGCCGGCTTGGTCAAAAGTCTCGGAGCCCACCACACTCTCGAATCCGCGCTCGCGGACCTGGTCGACAACGCGATCGACGCCGGTGCCGGTCGCGTCGTCGTGCGGCTGCTGACACGAGGCTCTCATCTGGCCCGTGTGGAGGTACTGGATGACGGGGCAGGCATGGACCAGGAAGCCGCGACCCAGGCCATGACGATCGGACATCGACGCGACTATGTGACCTCGGACCTCGGGCACTTCGGCATGGGCTTGAAGGCCGCCTCGTTCGCGCACGCCGATACCCTGACGGTGTGGTCTCAGCGCGACGGCACGGAGCCGGTCGGACGCCGTATCGTGCGTGCGGACTTCTCCCGCGACTTCTCCTGTGAGCTGCTGTCCACCGACAGGGCCGCTGCTGCCGCCGAGGCCCGCAACGAACACACGGGAAAGACGTCGGGTACGAGCGTCGTTTGGACCGGTATTCGGCACGGTTACCGTGGCGTCAGCACGACGGCGGCCGTGGAGTGGCTCGATGACCAGGAGAATGAGGTCCGAGTCCATCTCGGTGTCGTCTTCCACCGCCTCATCGCCTCAGGACGTCTGCGGATCGACATCTCCGTGGACGAGATGGATGCCGGCGGTGGCGCGCTGGCCGTTCCGGTGTCGGCGATCGACCCGTTCGGCTACGCCGTGTCGGGTCATCCGGGGTACCCGAAGACTCTCGTGGCCGCCGTCGGTGAGCAGAAAATCTCGATGACCGCCCACGTGTGGCCGGCGAAGAAGGACATCACCGGTTTCCGTATCGGGGACCGTAACGGTGAAAAGCTGCAGGGGTTCTTCATCTACCGCAACGACCGGCTCCTTCACGCGGGGTCGTGGGCGGACACCGCCGCCCCGTCCAGGGAGCGGCAGCTGGCCCGAGTAGTGCTGGACGATCCTGAGGCGATCCGGGGATTTGTCACTATGAACTCGGAGAAGCAAGGGGTTCGCTTCCAGCACGCCTTCCACGAGGCGGTCTCGCGCGCCGTCTCGGAAGATGGGACGGGTTTCGAGGAGTTCCTCGCCGACGCCGAACAGGCCTACACGACGGCGAACAAGCGTCGGGTGGCACGCCGGAAGCCTGCGATCACCCCGGGCAAGGGTTTCGCCCCGGGAGTGCGTAAGGCCTTCGAGTCTGAGCTGCCTCTGATTCAGGGGGACGAGATGCACCTGCGATGGAAGAAGCTGCCGGAGGACGAGTTCGTCGATGTCAACTTCCCGGAACGGGTCCTATACCTCAACGCCCGGTACCGGTCTCTGTTCACACCCGAGCGGGGCAGTCTCAACGACGCTCCGGTGGTGAAGGCCCTCCTGTACCTGTTGACGCACGAGATCTACGAGGGGCAGGTCCTGGGCGCTCGTGACAGGGACCAGATCGAGCTGTGGAAGGCCGTGCTGGGTGCAGCCGTGATGGAGGAGGCCAGGATGCGTGGGGTCAAGCAGTCATGACGGCGGGATGGTCTGCGGACGCTCGTCACCTCACACCGGACACCCTCTACCTCTACTGGGCCGCCGGTGCGCCCATGGTCGTTCCGGTCTCCGGCTCCCCCTGGGTCCGGCTTGGACTGGATCCGGTGGCGGGTCGCCTCACCCTGACCACCCCGTACACCCCTCCCGAGCCCGACACGGCCCGTCTCACGCACATCGACTACCAGGCGGTGGTCAGCGACGAGGGAGAGGTGGGAGAGCTGACCGTGACCGTGCACGAAGGCGGCCTGCACGGTGTGTACGGGCTGTTGACCACGGTCATCGACGAGATCCAACTCCACGGACGCACGCTTGCACGCGCCCTGGCCGTTGCTCTCGAACGTCACCAGGACGTGCTCTCCACCCGTGGTGCGCTTCCCGTGGAAGCGGAGGTCGGTCTGTTCGGAGAACTTCTGCTGCTGGACCATGCGATTCGGGTATACGGAGCCGTGGAGGCGGTTTCCTCGTGGCAGGGACCGCTCGGGGAGGAGCACGACTTCACGCTCCCGGGTACCTACCTCGAGGTGAAGACCACGATCGGCGAGACTCGACGCCATGTCATCCACGGGCTGGGGCAGCTGGTCCCGTCGGCCGGCGGTCTGCCCCTGCACCTCGTGTCCGTGCAGTTGACGCGCACGAATCACCACGACGGGCAGGCCCTGCCCGGGATCGTTGCCGCGCTGCGCGCATCGGCCGCCGCGGTGGTGTTCGACCTGGAGGAACGGCTGGCCGGGACCGGATGGCGTGACGAGGACGCGGACCTGTACACGACCGCTTGGACGCTGCGCAGTCGCCCGCGAGCCTATCTGGTCGACGACTCGTTCCCGGCCCTGACACCGGAACGCGTCGCTGCTGTCGTGCCCGACCCTCACCTGGTCTCCGGCGTCGTCTATCAGATCGACGTGACACCCCTGTCCCACACCCCGTTGCCG
Organism: Kocuria sp. NPDC057446; assembly: GCF_042802875.1. NCBI lineage: Bacteria > Bacillati > Actinomycetota > Actinomycetes > Micrococcales > Micrococcaceae > Kocuria > Kocuria sp. NPDC057446. Next base: position 8,403 of record NZ_JBHVDI010000026.1, read on the forward strand.
GCCCTGCCCGGGTTCGTCGAAGACAAGGAGCACTGAACATCGTGCAGACCTATATCGCGCCCGCGTGGACTCCAGCGCTGCGCAACCTCATGACGGGTATGGCCGGTGGCCAGCCGTTCGAGCTGCTGCCGGCGCTCACGGCCTTCACCGGTGGTACGCCCGTCAGCGAGGACGATCTTGCCACCTGGATTAGCGCTGCTTCCGAGAACGACGCAGCGCTGGCGCAGATGCGCATCGCCCTGGCGGGGTGGGATGCCGCGGAGTCCGCAGACCTCATCAGTGCGCCGAAGACGCAACAGCGCCGCCGCGCCGTGTACGAGAAGCTCGGACTAGCCGGTCCTGCGCCGGCCATCCTCAACGAGCGCATGCCGGTCGCCGAAGAGGCTGACATCGTCATCTCCACGGACTTCACCAAGTGGTATGACGCGGCCAGCAGCGAGCGTCCCGACGTCTACTGGAGTCACTATCGCGACTATCTGCGCGATCAGAAGGGCTGGGGAGGTGAGGCGATCGCCTCCCTCGACGAGGCCTCCACCCAGGTGGTCCGGCGGCTTTCGGATCCGTGCCGTGCTGACGCCAAGCGCACGAAGGGCCTTGTCGTCGGGTATGTGCAGTCGGGTAAGACGGCCAATTTCACGGGTGTGACGGCGAAGGCGATCGATGCTGGGTACCGGCTGGTGATCGTTTTGACCGGAACGATCGAAATTCTGCGGGCCCAGACGCAGCGCCGCATGGACATGGAGTTAATCGGCGTCGAGAACATTTTGGCCGGCGGGGAAGAGGACGATCCCGATGTGCGGAAGGAGCAGGACTACCTGACCGATGAGGACTGGCACCGGGACAAGTTCGTCTCGCACGGTGCTGCCCTGGAGCAGCACAACGTTCCGGCCATCCGGCGCGCCACGACACTGCACCGTGATTACCGCCGGCTGCCCGAGGGCATCTCGCAGTTCCGCTTCTCACGCGCCGATAAGTCCAAGCCGCTCAACGCCCCGGTAAACCTGCAGGGGACCGCGGCGTATGTCGCGATCGTGAAGAAGGAGAAGAGCGGGCTCAAGCAGCTGATCCAGGACCTCAAACCCTTGAAGGACCGACTCAAGGAACTGCCGGTGCTGATCATCGACGACGAGGCCGACGTCGCGTCGCCGGACACCACGAACCGCACGTCTTTGAAGGCGACCACCAATGCCGGTAAGCGCACGGCGATCAACGAGAAGATCCGGGAGATCCTCGCCCTGTGCCCGCGCGCCCAGTACGTCGGGTACACCGCGACTCCGTACGCCAACGTGTTCGTCGACCCGGGGGATGAGATCGACCTGTTCCCCACCGACTTCGTGATCTCACTACGTCGCCCGCCGGGCTACATGGGTGTGCAGGAGTTCCACGACGTCGGCACCAGCTGGGACGGCGAGCGGCCCACCGTGGAGACCTCGAACGAAGAAGCCCACATCCGCTACCTCGAGGGCGACCCCGAGGAGGACGAACCCACACGTAACCGCGAGCTACTGGAGGCCATCGACGCCTGGGTTCTGTCCGGTGCCGTCAAGAAGTACCGCGAGGCCAACGAGGGGCTCTCCTTCAAGCACCACACCATGCTGGTGCACGAGTCGGTCAAGACGATCCATCACGCCGATGCCGCCGAGGCCGTCCGCTCGCTCTGGAAGCAGGCCGCGCACAGCACCAGCGTGGGACAAGCCCGTCTGAAGAACCTCTTCGTCAAAGACTTCCAACCTGTCATGCGGGCCCGGACGGAAGGCCATCTGATCCCGGAAACCTTCGAAGAGCTCGAACCCTACATCGGTCAGGCCCTGCAAGAGATCAGGAAGGACACCGACCCGGTCCTGGTCGTGAACTCGGACAAGGAGATCCAGGCCAACCAGAAGGCTCTGGACTTCCAGGCCGACAAGGTGTGGAAAATCCTCGTCGGCGGCACTCAACTCTCCCGCGGCTTCACCGTCGAGGGACTCACGGTCTCCTACTACCGACGGAAAGCCGGCCAGGCAGACACCCTGATGCAAGCCGGGCGTTGGTTCGGTTTCCGTCAGGGCTACCGCGATCTGGTCCGCCTATACATCCCCGCAGAGCTCTACCGAGCCTTCGAAGCACTCCTGATCGACGAGGAACACTTCCGCGCCGAACTGCGCAAATTCGAAGGGCTCGACGAGAACGACAAACCCCTCATGCTGCCCGTCAATATCCCACCCAAAGTCCAGCAGAGCCTCGCCTGGCTTAAACCTACCGCCCGCAACAAGATGTACAACGCCGTAATCACCTCGGAGGCGTCCCCCGGAGGTTTCAAAGACCTCTATGGCATCCCGACCTCCCCAACCGCCCTGCGCAAAAACCTCACCGCTGTCGGCCTCCCCCTCCTGCAACACACCACGTCGGTGCCCGTCCAGGTACCGGGCCACCGTGAGTCACCCCTCTCCTTTCGCCTGGGCACCATGAGCGCCCCGGCACTCCTCCAAATGCTCGACAAGCACATCTGGCAAGAAAAATGGGCCGTCTCCTACCATCCCACTCTGAAATTTCTCCACACCGCCACGGACGACGGCCGCATCAAGGAATGGGCACTTGCGTGGCACCAACCTGAAGGTGTCGATCACATGACGATCGAGGGCCTCGGCACCGTGCCGGTCGTCAAACGTTCACGCCGCGAGCGGCGCGGCGACTTCCCCGGATCCGACCGGAAGCACGCCAATGCCGTCCTAGCGCTGGCTCAGGGAAAGAGCCTTGCCGACCTGCCACCTTTGGCGGGCCGCGGGGTTGTCATGGCCTACCTGGCCTATGACCCGGCGGGATCCGGTGAGCCGACCAGCGACGACTTGTTCGTCCTGCTTTCGGTCGCCGTGCCCAATGCAGCCGTGCGACGGGCCAGCGACAAGATCTACTGGTCCGTGGAGGCTCCTGAAGACAAGCTGCAGGTGTTGACTGCAAAGTGAAGATGCGTCGGTGAGGGAGGCCGATAGTTGCCGGCCCCCTCGTTCCCTGCTGTGCTACAACCCCAATGATGGCTTCTGGCTACGTTGGCAGACCTCTCCCAGCGCGGTGGCCGAGCCATCTCTAACAGCCACGGTGAGCGACTGGCACGTCGTCGTCCCTTCAAATCTACTGGGGTGGCTACGCGCGTAGTGGGGACCGCGGAGAGGTATTCCGTCGCCGACGGTAAAGAGGTTGTGCGCTGACATCGGTCCGGAGTCGCATCTATGAACAGGTCATCGAGTGGGCGGCACGCGGACATGTGGCCTATTGCGGGTTCTGCGAGCGGGCCAGGTGAGCTGTGCCGCGGGCGCTGCGTCAAGACTGGGGGTGCAAGTGCTGCCGTTGACGGCGGTGTCGGTGGAAGACTCGATCGGGACCGGCCCATCGCTGACGCGCATAATGCCCTTCCAGTCCCGGAAGGCGGGACGATGCCGGGATTAGGTGCATTGGCGTGGATGGTGATGGCCGCCCCATAGGAGTGGCGTGGGGGTGTGACTGTCGGCGCGGTGTGTGAGCTGGTCTGTCGCACGCATATCGTCCCGATCACCGACTGGCGGTACCCTCTGGCCGGAGTGCGGTTACTATCGGAATTCTGGCTGCCCTAGCCGTGGTCGTCATCCGCCGTGGACAACAACGGCGAAATAGATGTTGCGCCATGCTTGCCCTACGAGGCGCCCCCCTGGTCATTTGGTGTTCGGTGACTACCTTCGCGGCGCCTCCAAATATTCTAGATAATCTCCTGTGCATCGCGTCAGCTTGCTGGTGAAACAGCTCGAAGGGCGACGAGCCGGAACAGCTGGCCTTTGTGGAGGAGTGCCCCTGGAGACCTTCAGCGGCCTCCATGCGCGTTAATCGTGTATTTTCACTCGTGTGGCAAATTCTAAGCGCGTACTGGCCGCCCCTGGTTCCAGTTGCCTGCGTGACCCCAGAGAGCGTAAGGGCATCGTTGTCGAGGAGTTTTCTCCGCACGCGATTCTGTCCCCTAGTGACGACGATGAACTCCAAAGGGTTTTCCAGTGGTTGCAGCACAGGGATCTAGCTAGCCTTCTGACGGTCGCTGTGGACGACGCCGTGAAGTACGTGCTCGATGGCTCGAGGACGGGGCGGTTCGATCTCAACTCCGACGAGGTCGACTCCGACGAGCGATCCGCGGTCGGGACGAACTTGCAGTACCGGATCATCAACGTGCTGGGACTCCTCAAGGAGCGGCCGCTTGACACTGTAATTGACGGGACACCCGTCGAGCTCAAGGCGACGGTTCGCAACAACTGGATGATTCCCACCGAGGGACAGTGCGAGGTCTGCCTGCTGTCTGAGGTGGACACGAAGAACATGCGGCATCGGGCGCTGCTGATGCGGACCCATCGAGCTTGGCTCAACAAGCCAAACAAGGACAAGAAGCGCACCATTTGGGCTGATGCCATACGGACATACTCCCTGGCCGTGCTGGACTGGACCCCGCTGCCTCCTGAGCCGCTCAAACTACTTACTCCCGAGCAACTTGCCATCGCCTTCGCCCCCCGTGTCGGTCAAACAGAACGCCTGACCTCCTTATTCGGCTTCCTGCCCGATACCGTTTTCCCCCGCAGCTCGATCGAGACCGTCTGCTCGGGAAATAAGGACCCGATGCGACGTGCCCGCCAGGCAAAATCAAGAGTTCTTGATCGTCATGGATTCACAGTGCTGTGCGGTGCCTGGCGCGAGGATCTCGAGTGCGCGGCTGAGCGGGGTTACGACATCTCCAATAATGCGTGGATTGCCCTGAGCCCGGAGACATTCAACGACTCCTTCCCCTCTGAATTCTTGTTCTGAGACCGATGGGCAATTCTTGGTTCCGGCCACGAATCGAGAAATTTACTGGCGACAACTACCTGGGTCTGCCCGATGCACCGCATAGCGGGCCTGTGCTGGCAGCGACGAGGACAGACGGCACGATTCTGAGGAACAAGCAAACAATACGACTCTCTGTGTCCACCGATGGGCCAGCCGGTGCTCGAGGGCAGCCCATCGTGGCCCCCGCCCGATAGAGAGTCGTGGGTGTGCCTTCGCAGACCATGAATAGTGCGATCTAGGGTATCGGCGACGCAGGACCGGTGCCCCATTGGAGCACGGAGGATCAATTCCTGTCCCGATCGGTTACGGAAACCATTGGAGATGAAAGCCGTGAACACCGATACGGTCTCTGACGAGACGGCAACTCCCCACTTCTTCCGGGATCTCGCGGTGAGTGCCAGAGGCGTCATTCTGCTGACCGTGGGTCTGACCGGCTGACCGCATGTTCCCGCCGATCGGGTGCTTCTCCGGTCACACGGCGAAGCGATACACCCGGTCGTCACTACTCCCGGACACAGGTTGCGGGGACACCGACAGCGCCGGCCCTGTTGCCCTCCAGATGCATAGGGGCGCTGGTCCGACAAGGGTCGACAGCTCGATAGAATCGATCACCATGACCTACGAACATCCGCATCCATCTGAGTCACGGCCCTACCAGATGGTGGACCTCTTCGCCGGCCCCGGCGGACTCGACGTAGCCGCACATTGGCTGGGGATTTCAGTAGTCGGGATCGAGTGGGACACGAACGCCTGTGCCACCAGGCGCCGCGCCGGACTAGGAACCGTGCAGGGCGATGTTCGCGACCAAGCCCCTGAAAAGTTCCCCACGGCGACCATTCTCGCCGGCGGGCCTCCCTGCCAGACCTATACCGTGGCCGGCACAGGCGCCGGCCGGAGGGCGTTGGATCAGGTCCTGTCCTTCGTCGAGCGCATGGCTGACGGAGACGATGTCACTGAGGACCTGATTGCCCTCGATGATGAGCGCACCGGATTGGTGCTTCAGCCGCTGCGCTGGTCCTTGGAAGCCCATCGACGGGAGTGCCCCTACGAGATCATTGTGCTGGAGCAGGTACCGGCCGTGCTGCCCGTCTGGGAAGCCATGGCAAGAGTACTGGAAGGCATTGGCTACAAGACCGCTTCCGGAATCCTGCATGCAGAGGAGTTCGGGGTTCCGCAGACCCGCCGACGAGCCATTCTGATCGCCCACAGGAACCGCACGCCGCGCTTGCCGCAGCCAACCCATCGCCGTTTCAATAAGAAGGCGACGGACTTATCCGAACATTCATCGCTGTTGCCGTGCGAGACCATCGGCGGAACACTGCGACGAACGAGTTCCTTCACTGTCATCTCGAACTACGGAACCGGCGGTGACCCGAAGGCTCGTGGTCGTCGAACCTCCTCGGAACCTGCCTTCACGGTCACCGGAAAGATCTCGCGCAATCGCCTGGTGTCGGACGATGGTCGTGAACTTGACCGACTCGATCTCTCCGAGGCCGGTCTACTGCAGACCTTCCCCGTGGACTTTCCCTGGTCCGGCAACGACGTCGCCCAACAGATCGGAAACGCCATTCCCCCACGATTGGCCGCCCATGTCCTGACAGCAGCTCTCGGCCAAGAACTGGATCTGGAGGCCCTCAACAAAGCAGTGCGAGGCGCTTGGGAGGAAACTGGCAGCAGCGCACCTCTATCTGCGGAGGCTCTGGAGACCCTTTCTACGCAACCTTCGCAAACTCCTCATGAGAGCGAGCCTATTCGGGAACTCGTGGGGACGCAGTCCTGACCGACCCAACCCTCACTGGCCCAGAGCACATGTAATGACCGCTGGGGGTGCAACGCGACTCGCGGGCCGGAGCCCTGCCGACTGGACTGTCGTGGGTGAGCGCAGGGAGGTCCCCCACTTTCCTGATCAACAGTCAAGGAAAGACCGTGCCGATAATGCGCAGGAGCGTCGATCTGAACGGGCACGCGCGAACATCGACAGCATCGATTCGTGATCTCATCGACACGACATCACAGGCCCGAACTGCGCCTGCACCGAGAATGCGTCTCAACCTGCATCCGAGATACGCCTAGGCCTGCGACGGGCGCGCACAAAGCTGGCGCTTCCGCTCGAGACTCACCCCGAGCAGGAGTGCCAGCCGACTGAATCGGTGTCGCGGTCGCGTCTCTACAACATTGCACCGCCCTCCCGAGATCGAGTTGACGGCTGTGCCCTCGATGCAGCATCCCCTGCTCGCCGATTACGCCACGACAACCACACAGTTTTGCGCGTCAGCTCCGGGACAGAAGCACGTCCGAAATCTACCGTGAAAACGGGAACATTCTCAAGCGGCTTTGAGTCCGATCCACCACTCTGGCTTCAAATTTACCACTGCGTCACAATATCGTTGATATTCATAATTGAGGCGCCCCCTAGCCACGTCGGGACAAAATTGCTCACCATATAAGCCGCTGAATGAAGCAGTGTGACTTCTCCTATGTGCTCATGTGTTCCACGATCAACCACGAAATCTTATTCCCGAAAGCTGATTACTCGGCCGAGTCCGCGCCGTCTAACAGACACAAAGGTCGAGGTCAAAGCCGACCGTCACGGCAACAAAAAGAAGAGCATTTTCGTAAGGAGCAGCTCCTTGGAGTTCGCGCGTCGGAGTGGGAGTGGACGCCTCGACTTCCCACAGAAGCGATCCCATGGATCCCAAGGCCTCCTGGACATGGCATGAGTGCAATCCGACAGTTATCGAGTCAGACCTACTGCATAGACTGCGACGCAACATAGGACGAATCGTGCACCCCCGGTCATTGAATGAATATCCATTGACCGATGGACAGGGTTGGGGCAACCACTCCAGGCGTGCAACACGCTGGCATTCGATGGCAGCGAAGCAATCGGCAGGAGCACCGTGAAAACTACTTCTATCACCATGATCGACCTGTTCTCCGGCTGTGGTGGGATGACTCAAGGTTTTGTCCAAGAGGGATTCAAACCTGTCTTGGCTGTCGAGTTCGACCAAGCAGCAGCATCCACGTATGCGGCGAACTTTGGGGAGGAGCACACGTATTTCGGTGACATCGTGAAGCTTCCGGACGTGGACATCCCCGAGGCCGACCTAGTCATCGGTGGCCCTCCATGCCAGGGATTTTCCAACTTGGGCAGCAAGGACGTGAACGATCCCCGGAACAAACTCTGGAAGGAGTACATCCGCGTCGTCGGGAAGGCAAGACCGAAGGCCTTCATCATGGAGAACGTCGAACGGTTCTCAAAGAGCACCGAGTTCCAGATGCTTCTGGACGAAGCTGATGGAGGCATGCTCGCCGAGTATGAGCTGCAATGGCGCGTCCTGCTGGCCGCTGACTACGGAGTCGCGCAGCGACGCCCGAGGACTGTTCTGATCGGCTCCCGAATGGGAGCCATAGAACCCCCTGCGCCGACACACTCCAAGGATGGGCTCGGAGGACTCAAGCCGTGGCGAACGGTCAGGGACAGGATCCAGGGTCTCCCTGTCGAGCCTGCATTAACGGAGCTCCCTGACCGCGTCACCGAGTACTTCGGGCACCAGATCGCTGGCGCGTTCACCTCCGAAGAAATTCACATTGGACGGAACCCGCGGCCGCTCTCCCTGCAGCGTTACGATCACATACCTCCCGGAGGAGGTCGGTTCAACTTGCCGACTGCCCTTCAGCCCGACTGCTGGAAAAACAAGGCGACCGGCACGACAGATGTCATGGGCCGCATGCGATGGGATGCCCCTTCTCTTACCATCCGCACGGAATTCTTCAAACCGGAGAAGGGTCAGTATCTTCACCCACAGTGGGATCCAATAGATTCATCAAATAGAGTGAATCGCGTGATCACCCATTACGAGGCTGCTCGGCTACAAGATTTTCCCGATAACTTTGTCTGGTGTGGCACCAAAATTCAGATTGCCCGTCAAATCGGCAACGCCGTCCCCGCGGGCCTGGCAGCGGCTGTGGCAAGACAGGTGCGGACCGCTCTCGAATCACCGCATGAAGAGGTGCGCGCAACTTCGGAGTTCAAGGGTTAGGTCAGAATATGGCGAAAACAATTTTCCGTGAATTATGTTACGCGTTGGGCATCCATGCCTCCGCCGAGACAGACGCGCATCAAGTCGACAACTACAATGACATACGGGACCCACGGAATCACATCGGCCCCAAACGCATCTTTATTCTTAGCCAAAATGTGCCCCAATCTAAGAACTCTAAGGGTTTGCGACCTTCTCGATTAAGTTTCGGCCGGCGCACCCGCTGTCGCGCCGTGAACCGGTGATCGTGTTGCCCTGGCAAACCTGTTCGGGTTGACAGCCAAGCCTGGAAAGTGACAGCTCCGAGTGATCTCCTGGTCATTGCTCCACTGCTACCGATGCATGGAAAGGGAGTGTGCGAGGCCAGCATCACTACTGTGGGCCGCCTAAAGGCTTGGTGACAGAACACATACCTTCCATGCCCTTCTCGCTCATGAGCGACAATTGAACGGTGGAAAGCATGCCGCCCACAGAAATGTCCGGCGCACAGGACGGGACCGGAAGGAAACCCCCGACCGATTCCCCGCGCGCCGTAGACGCATCGACCTCGGCCAGAATGTCACTCCAGCGACGCCGTGACACGGCCCCCGAGCTCTTGCTCAGGAAGGAACTTCACAGCCGGGGTCTGCGCTATCGCGTGGACTCGAAACTTCCGGGCATGCCTCGACGACGGGCCGATGTGTTGTTCACGCGCCAGAAAATTGCGGTGTTTGTGGATGGCTGTTTTTGGCACGCCTGCCCCATCCATGCCACGAGCCCCCAAAACAACAGTGGTTGGTGGCGCACCAAGCTCGACGGCAACATTGCCAGAGATCGGGACACCGACCGCCGACTACAGGAACAGGGATGGCAGGTTCTGCGCTTCTGGGAACACGAAGACATGACACTTGCCGCCGACGTGGTCGAATCGCATGTGAGAGGCACCTTAATACCGTGAAATACACCTGTATGCTTTGATTCGCCCGGAATGGTACTGCGCGTACGGCATCTGCTTCAGACGATCCTTCACAACAGCGAGATGCGTGGCTTGAGCATTGGGATACCGATCAAGCAGGAACGCGTAACACTGTGTCGCATGCACCTCCAGAAGAGTGGTCAAGGTCGGCGACCTCAGTGCCCCTTTCGCGCCCCTTCAACCTGGGGCGCCCTGTCCATCCCGGGTGCAGCGCTGATTCGCTAGGGCATAGCGCCTTAATACATGAACCGGCATACAGGCTTCCCTGTTTCGTGGTCCCTGAAATAGTACTGAATCATATTACCGCTCTTCACCACCTCCTGTCGCTTCTTCGGCCTCCTCGATCGCACCTTGGGGAATGGTGGAGTTAGCTCGAGCCGGTATAGCCTGAACAGCACTTACGAGATCGTCGTAATCGCGGATCCGCCCTTGTTTTAGCAGGCGGTCGAACGTCACACCCGGGCTCCACTTCGCTGGCTTTCGCGATCTGACCCGTTCCATCGCCCGGATCAAGGCTGGCAGATCTAAGTGATAGACGTAGTCCACGGAACCCGACTGATCGGCAATGATTTTTAGCATTGCCGGGCGTGGCTCCATAGTGATCACGGCGTAGTGCGGCATTGGCCCGCGCCGCTGAGACGCCAGCTTGGATCCTTGTGAAACGCAATCTTGGGCGCGATCGGTCCTGAGTGACCATTTCGACGATAGGCCCAGATGAAGAAACGATTCTCTGCCCTCGTCCACAGACGCACACGTAAGGTCAAGCTTCAGCAGCGACTCTTCTGGCATGTAGAGCTTCAAACGCGTGCTCAAACGATCCTGCTCCCCGAACTCCGCGGTTGCCTTCGCTAGCCTCCTCTTCAATCGCTTAGTAGCAGCAGAATTGGGTAGCTGCTCAGCAATCTTCTGCAGCTGTTCGAGAGTCGGCGCCGTTTCCTTGTGATTTGACACGAACGCCGGGAACACCCTCAGGTGCGCATACTGCTCGAATTCCAGTGCAGAACGTGACCGGAGAATCGCCAGATCTGGTCGGAGTGGCTGCAGGTGTAGCTGGATGGCTTCTTCCAGCCGCGCTCCTGGATCTTTTCCAACCACTCTGTCGGTCGGTACACCTAGCTCATTGAAAAGGGCTCGACCAAGTTCGATAGAGCCCGAATCGTTCGAGTCAGATGTGTTCGGGTTGGCTGTGACTTGCCCATTATTGATTCGGAAACCGCACAGACTAGCAGCGAAGGGAGCAGGCATGAGACCCAGGCTCCCATTAAAGACGGGTTGCTGATGCCCGACACTCCAGACCAAGCAGAATGTCTGCCCTACCCGGGAGCATAGGACTACGACCTCCGCACTAAGACGACCTCCGATGTGGTCGTCCTGGGCATTGCTGTCATTTGAGTTCGGCGACCGCCCTTAATGAGCCATTACGTCCATTTCTTAGAACTCGATGACCTGCCGCACCGCCCGCCCCGCGTCCAGCTCGTCCATCGCCTCGTTGATCTGGTCCAGCGTGATGTGGGAGGTGATCAGCTTCTCCAGGGGTAACCGGCCGTCACGCCACATCTGCTCGTACTTGGGGATGTCCACCGCCGGCACGGCGGAGCCGAGGTAGCTGCCGATGATCTGGCGGGCCTCGGCGGTGATCTTCAGCGGCTCGATCTGGGACATCGCCCCGGGCGCCGGCAGGCCCACGGTGACGGTCACCCCGCCCACGGCGGTGGCGTTGAACGCGGTCTCGAAGGCCCGGGGGTGGCCGGCGGCCTCGATGACCACGCGCGGTTTGTCCTCGAGCGCCACGAGCTCGTCCGGGGTGAGCGCCTCGTCCGCGCCGAACTCCTTCGCCAGCTCCAGCTTCTCGGCCAGCGCGTCCACGGCGATCACCCGGCGGCAGCCCACGGCCTTGGCGACCAGCACCGCGGCGAGCCCCACGCCGCCGAGGCCGACCACGGCCACGGCGTCGTCGGCGGTGGCCTGTGCCGCGTTGATGACGGCCCCTCCCCCGGTGAGCACCGCGCAGCCCATGACGGCCGCGATGGCGGCCGGGACGTCCTCGCCCACGGGCACCACGGAGCGCCGGTCCACCACGGCGTGGGTGGCGAACCCGGAGACCCCCAGGTGGTGGTAGACGTTGCTGCCGTCTTCGGAGTGCAGGTGCTGCGAGCCTTCGATGAGGGTGCCCGAGGCGTTGGCCTTCGAGCCGACCGTGCACGGCAGCAGCCCCTCCGTCTTGCACGCGGCGCACTCGCCGCAGCGCGGCAGGAACGCCATGACCACGTGCTGACCCACGGCCAGGTCGGTGACCTCGGCGCCCACCTGCTCCACGACGCCCGCCGCCTCGTGCCCCAGCAGCATCGGCAGGGGCCGCGGCCGGTTGCCGTTGACCACGGAGAGGTCGGAGTGGCACACCCCGGCGGTGGTGATCCGCACCCGCAGCTCGGTGGGCCCGGGCTCGCCGAGCTCGACCTCCTCGACGCGCAGCGGCTGCGACTCGGCGTACGGGGCGGAGGCCTCCATGGTCTCCAGGACGGCTCCACGAATCTTCACGGTTGACCTCCGGTACTCAGTGCACGGGTGTGACGCCGTTCACCGTACCTTCTGTTCCGTCGGTTTCCCGTTGGTGGAGACCATGGCCTCGAAGGATCCGGCAGCCGTCCACCGGATTCCGGGCCGACCGGCGTGCTGGTCGGGCATCCAGGGGCAAGGATGCCGGCTTCTCACAGATGAACGGCGTCGGGGCGCTCCCGGGACAGGTATCGCGGTCTCGGGCCCGGTTTCGTGCGGACGGGACCCGGCGACGTCAGGCGAAAACGCGCGCGAGCCAGTCCGACCAGGCCTGCTCGGTGGCCTCTCGATCGATGTCGGCATAGATGTAGTGGCCCACGGCCTGGGGCATGCCCATCACCGAGTTGTCATGGAAGCGGTAGAGACCGTCGGCGGTGCGCAGCGCGAGGAAGTTGACGAACCCGGGGTAGGCGAAGTCGACGACGCCCTCGAGCGCGGGCAGACCCTGCGGGGTCAGGCGCAGCTGCTGGCCCTGCCCGAACGGCCCCTCGACGCCCAGGGCCTTCTCGAGGGTCGCCCACGAGCCAGGGGTCGCCGAGGACGGCGGCCCCTGGGCGGTGACGAAGGAGGCGGGCCGGCCGGCGAAGTGCTTGAGGTACTGGGCCAGGGTGTGCAGATACATGTCCCAGCCGTAGCCGGTCAGCTCACCGAAATCGAACTCGGCGTCCCAGTCGTCGCCGAGGTAGCCGCTGTGCACGAAGGTGAGGGTGGTGGTGCTGTCGTCGTCGGCCGACACGAGGTACTCGAACGCGTGGAAGGCACCGTTCTCGGCCTCCGGGGTGCGCACGGCCAGGCGCTCGTGCTCGGTGGCCTCCACCTCCATCCCCTCCATCGACTGGTAGGGATCCGGGGACCAGGCGGCCTGGCCCTCCGGGGTGGCGATCGCCCGCCACACCTGCTCGGGGGTGGCGTCCAGGACGACGGTCTTGCGGATCTCGAAGCTCTTGGTCATCACGGTGCTCCTCAGGGATGTCGTACGGCGGACCCGGCGACTCCGGGCGGCCTGTCGGTCGGCGGTTCGGGCGTGGTGGTTCCGGGCGATGCGGCGGTGGCGGGTTCGGTCGAGGGCACGGGGGTCGTGGACGCCGCGCCGGCCGGGTCGTCCGGAACCGCAGGGTGCAGGGCGATGACCAGGCGGTGGAGTTTGCCGGCCCCGGCCGTCCCCGGCTGCTGGTCCGTGTGGTGCTTGGCCACCAGCTCGGTCACGGCGGCGGAGAGCTCCTCGGTGAAGGCGGCCCGATCCGCCGCGGAGGCGAAGCGGATCTGGCCGTCGATCGCGAAGGTCGCCACCGGCCGACGCGCCTGCTGCGCCCCTGTGAGCAGCGTGCCCACGTCGCGCACCAGCCGGGAGGCCAGGGCCAGCAACCAGCGAGCCGACAGCCGGTCCGGAGCACGGTTCGGGTCGGGCTGGATCCGCCCGAGCGTGCCGGGCGAGATCACGTAGGAGGCGGACGTGGCCTGCAGCATCCGCTCGGTGAAGTTCCCGCGCGGCCGCTCTGCCACGAGCTCGACCAGGCCGTGCTGCTCGAGGACCTTCAGGTGGTAGTTCACCTTCTGGCGGGGGATGCCGAGCCGGGCGGCGATGGTGGACGCCGACCCGGGCTCGACCAGGTCCGCCAGGAGCTGACGCCGCAGGGGATCCAAGGACGCCTCCGCGGCGGCCGGGTCCTCGATGATGCTTACCTCGTGCATACGTCCACTCTCCTCCTGGACAAATATTTTTGTCAAGGGATGGTGAAGGAGCCGAGAACTGCAGCCCCAGGTCGTCATGTCGCTGATGCTCAGGCCACCCGCGTCACGCCAGAACTCGACCCGGAGACCATGATCGTCATCTGCCCGCCGGCCTGCTCACCCGGACCTAAAATGGTCGTCCGGGGGCGGGGGGCACATTCCGAGGAGTGAGCACGATGGCCTTCATCCAACTGATCGAATACACCACCTCGAAGCCGGAGGAGGTGGAGAAGGTGTACGCGGAGTGGGAACGAGCCTCGGAGGGGAACCGCACGGCTCGCCGCGCCATCACCACCACGGACCGCAACGATCCGAACCGCTACTGCGAGATCGTCTTCTTCGACTCCTACGAGTCCGCCATGGAGAACTCCCAGCTCCCGCAGACCCAGGAGTACGCCCGGAAGCTGACCGAGCTCATGGTCGGGGAGCCCACGTTCCGCGACCTGGACGTCACGGACGACCGCGAGCTCTGACCGCCCGTGCCACGACCGGTGGGCCTCGCCCACCGGTCGCCCCGCGCCGTCACCGGCCGGAGGATGTCAGGCGGTCGGCGGCGGAACGGCCCGGTGCTGCAGCCCCGCCCGCCGGCCGAGGGCGATCAGGACCGCCGCGATCGCCAGGACGACGACCATCGGCGCCAGCATGAACGGGCCGCCCACCCCGGCCGAGCGGTCCATGCCCTCGCTCATCTGCCCGGTGAACGTGGACACCAGGAACAGCAGCACGTTGTTCGCCGCGTGCACGAGCGAGGCCGCCTCGAGCCCGCCGGTGAACTGGGTCAGCAGCGACATCGCGATCCCGAAGACCACGTAGTAGGCGATGAGCCACCCGTCCGTGGCGAAGTGCGCGAGGGAGAACAGCACCGCGCTCACCAGGGTGCCGAGCACGAAGGACGGCACGGCGCCGGAGACCCACGAGCCCGCGGCGCGCTGGATCACGCCGCGGAACATGTACTCCTCGGACGCCGCCTGCAGGGGCGTGGTCAGTAGGACGATCGCGAGGAACGCCCAGGCGGTCGCGTCCAGGACGATGGGCCCCGGGGTCTCCACGAGGACGATGACGGCCACGTAGGCCACGAACAGCGGGACGACGACGACGGACGCCCGCCCCAGCCAGTCCCACCGGAACCGCCCGGCCACCGAGTGGAGGGTGCCCACCGGTTGCCGGTGCAGGAACCGGTGCAGGACCACCGCGACGGCGGCCGCGGCGATGAGGGACAGATTGGTGGCCAGCAGCAGCGCCGGGGTCAGGGTGATCTGCCCGCTGCCCAGCTCCTCGGTGGTGCTGTTGCCCAGCAGGAGGTCGACCGTCACCCCGGCGAAGGACAGCACGATCGAGAACAGGGCGATCGCCGCGCCGACGCCCAGGATGCTGAGCAGGCCCTTCCACCAGCGGTTGCGCGGCGTGCGGTAGAACTCCGCGTGGGTGAGCGGCGCCGTCGTCGTCGGGCCGCTCGCGGGCGGAACGGGGCCGCTCGGAGGGCCGGGGTACGGGACGGGCGCCCCCGCCCCGCCGGGAGGCGGAACGGGGCGGTCGAAACCAGGGGGGACGTGCGCGGCAGGCCCCGGGATCTGCCAGGGGGCAGGTCGCCGCGGAGGGTGTGAGGTCATGGGGCCAGGGTAGTTCCCGGTTCCGGGCCGGCGGCCGGCGCCTCCCCTGCGGAGGGCAGGCCATCGGCGTCGTCGTCGGAGGACGGGAGGTAGTGCGCCAGCGGGGAGAAGTCCGGCTGCGCGGAGGAGTCGCCGGCGGCGTGGGCGCCCACCGCGTTGGCGGCCCGCAGTGCCGTCCCGTGGTCGAGCCCCGCAGTGAGGGCGAGCACCAGCGCGGCGCAGAACGCGTCGCCGGCGCCGACCGTGCTGACGACGTCCACCGGGCGGCCGGGGGCGGAGGCGACCCGGCGTCCGTGCTCGTAGAGGGCCGAGCCCTCGGCGCCGTAGGTCACCGCGACCAGTCTGGCGTGGGCGAGTTCGGGCAGGTGGGCGTACTCGGTCTCGTTGACGACGATCAGGTCGCACCGGTCCACCAGCTCCTGCGGGAGGGGCATGGCCGGGGCGGCGTTCAGGGCGAAGTAGCCCGGGGTCCGCCGGGCCGTCTCCTGCACCGTGTCGAGGTCGATCTCCAGCTGGCAGAGCACGACGTCCTCGGGTGCGAAGGTCACGTCCTCGAGGGACACCGCGGCGTTGGCGCCGGTGCAGACGGCGATCTGGTTCTCCCCGTGCCGGTCCACGGCGATGAGGGCGGTGCCGGTCGGTGCCGGCACGCGGGCGACGCCGGAGGTGTCGACCCCGGCGGCCGCCATGCCGCGGAGGACCTCGTCGCCGTCCGGGTCCTCGCCGACGGCGCCGATCATCCGGGCGCGGCCGGCCAGGCGTGCGGCGGCGACGGCCTGGTTGGCGCCCTTGCCGCCCGGCTGCCGCTGCAGGACGGCGCCGCCGACGGTCTCCCCGGGGGCGGGCAGCCGCTCGCACACCGCCGTCAGGTCGATGTTGATGCTGCCCACCACCGTGAGCGCCGGTCGTGCGGACTCCGCCGGCCCGGACCGGTCCAGCCGGCGGAGCGTGCTCAGCAGGTGCGGCGCGAAGTCCTCGGTCAGCTCCAGCACCACGCGGCAGCGGGCTCCGGCCACCGGCGGGTACCCGGCGTAGCGGCCGCGCATATCGCAGATCGTCTGGCCGCGCCCGGGGCCGTCGGTCGTGTCCACCTGGACCCGGACCACCGGGGCGAGGGCGGGCCGCACGGTGCCGGCCGCCACCGCCGCGGCCAGCGGATCGTGCAGGGCGGAGGCCGGCCGGCCGAGGATCCCGGTGTAGAAGCCGGAGTAGTGCCCGAGCATCTCGGCCAGCACCGGCATCACGGGATGGTCGAGGGCGGCGATCTGCTCACGCCGGCGCTCGTCCAGGAGGTGGACCATGGTGACGTCCAGCGGCACCAGGGTCACCTCCCACGGGGCGGCGAGCACCTCGGCGGCCGCCTCGGGGTCGCTCAGGATGTTGGCCTCGGCGACCGGCGTCCGGTTGCCGGGGACCAGGGCGGCGCCGCCCATGACGGTGACGCCGGCCACCAGCTCGGCCAGGGCGGGGTCCTGCCGCAGGGCGAGGGCGAGATTGGTCAGCGGGCCGACGGCCACCACGTGGATCTCGCCCGGGTGCTCGTGGGCCAGCCGGATCAGCAGCGCGTCCGCCGGTTCGGCCACCGGCCCGGCGTCCGCCCTGGGCAGCGTCACGCCCCCGATGCCGTCGGATCCGTGCACCGCCGGGGCGCCGCCGTCGAACCGGCCGGCGAGCGGGTGCTCGGCGCCGACCGCGACCGGGATGTCCGGCCGGCCCAGCAGGGCCAGCAGGTCCACGGTGTTGCGGGCGGCGGTCACCGCGTCGGTGTTGCCGCTGACGGTGCCGATGCCGCGCAGGTCGACCGCGGGCGTGGCCGCCAGGTAGGTCAGGGCGACGGCGTCGTCGATGCCGGTGTCGCAGTCCAGGTAGACGAGCCGGGCGCCCGGATCAGCCATCGCTCTCCCCCTTCGGGTCGGTCGAGGCGAGTGGCCTCGCACCGCTCAGGCTAAAGTACCCGGTACCGCGCCGGCGCAGCCGATCGCACCGGGCGGACTCCGCACCGACGTCACGGCCCGCGGCCCGGGCCACCTCGACGGAAGGACAACCCACATGGTCGACGTGCTCTGGGGCATCGGCGGGATGATCGTGATCCTCGCCATCGCCGTGCTGTTCTCGGTGGACCGCCGCAGGATCCGGATCCGGACGGTCGCCCTGGCGCTGGCCATCCAGGTGGGCTTCGGCGTGCTCGTGCTCTACGTCCCGGCCGGCCGGGCCGCGCTCGAGACCGTCACCCTGGGGGTCCAGGCCGTCATCAACTCCTCCGCCGCCGGCATCGACTTCCTCTTCGGCCCGGTCCTGCCCGAGGAGGGCTCGGTCTTCGCCTTCCAGGTGCTGCCGGTCATCGTGTTCTTCGCGGCCCTGACCTCGGTGCTGTACTACCTCGGCGTCCTGCAGTGGGTCGTGAAGATCATCGGCGGCGGGCTGTCGAAGCTGCTCGGCACCACCACGCCGGAGTCGATGAACGCGGCCGCCAACATCTTCGTGGGGCAGACCGAGGCGCCGCTGGTCATCCGGCCGTACGTGCCCGGGATGTCCCGCTCCGAGCTGTTCGCCGTGATGTGCGGCGGGCTGGCGACCGTGGCCGGCTCGGTGCTCGTGGGCTACTCCCTGCTCGGGGCCCCGCTCGAGTACCTCATCGCCGCCTCCTTCATGGCGGCCCCGGCCGCGCTGCTCATGGCCAAGCTCCTCGTCCCCGCCGGGGCGCTGGAGGACGCGCCCGACGCCGCGGGCGCCCCGGGGGCCGACGACGACGCGTCCAGCGCCGCTCCGGACAGCGGCGCTGGCACCGATCGGGGCGCCGGGGACCCGGCACAGGAGCGCCGCGGCGCGCGCCGGTGGCTGGCCGGCGGCACCCGCCGCGGGGCGACCTCGCACGCGGCCCTCGAGATCGCCCGGCGGCAGGAGGACAGCCGGTCCGACGACCCGGCACGGGTGTCCGCGACGGACGCGGCGGGCGGACCGGCCGAGGAGGACGAGGCGCCGGCCAACGTCATCGACGCCGCGGCGCGCGGCGCGTCCGACGGCCTGAGCCTGGCCCTCAACGTCGGGGCCATGCTCATCGCCTTCATCTCGCTCATCGCGCTGGTCAACATCGTCCTCGGCGCGGTCGGCGGCCTGTTCGGTCAGGGCGAGCTCACGCTCGAGCAGATCCTCGGGTACGTCTTCGCGCCGGTGATGTTCGCCGTGGGGGTGCCCTGGGTCGAGGCGCTCGACGCCGGCAGCTTCCTCGGGCAGAAGCTCGTGCTCAACGAGTTCGTGGCGTTCGCCGACTTCGCCCCGCAGATCGGGGACTACTCCCCGAAGACGCAGGCCATCGTGACCTTCGCCCTGACCGGCTTCGCGAACCTCGGCTCCCTGGCGATCCTGCTGGGCGGGCTCGGCGGCATCGCCCCGAGCCGCCGCAAGGACATCGCCCGGCTCGGTCTGCTGGCGGTGCTCGGCGGGACGCTCGCCAACCTCATGAGCGCCACGATCGCGGGCATGCTCATCGGCTGACCGGTTGCCGAGCTCGTGGCGGGAGCGCCCGGGCTCGGGGCCCCGTGGTTGCGCGTCCCTGCCGGAGCGGTTGACGCACGGACCGCTGTCAGGTCGTCCCGCTGCTCTCGGCGCGAGCGATGGCGTCGGTCAGCCGCCGCCGCTCCTGGCTCAGCCAGTCGCCGTCCGAGTAGGTCCGCAGGAACGTCTCGGCGAACTCCACGGGGTCCTCACCGACGATCCCCCGGATCGGTGTCCCGCGCGCGGCACTCTGCTCGAACAGATCGACGAGGTCCTCGAGCATCGACATCAGGCCCTCGGCGCTCCAGGAGCGGGAGTACATCAGATACCGCTCCAGCGCTTCGACCGCGTCGCGGTAGTTCGCCGGGAGCTGCGCCACGCGTGTCCGGTATTCCCGGTACTGCCGCTTGTCGCCGATCACCTTCGACATGATGGACATGGCCCTCACCCTCCTCCGCGGAGCTGTTCCAGTCGTTCAGCGAGGAAGCTCCAGGTCCTCCAGAACTCGTCGAGCACGTCCTGTCCCTGCGCGTTCAGGGAGTACACCTTGCGCGGCGGCCCCTTCTCGGACGGGACCTTCTCCACGTCGACGAGGCCGCGCTGCTCGATCCTCAGCAGCAGCGCATAGATGGTCCCCTCGGCGATGTCGGTGAAGCCCTGCTCGCGGAGCCACGCCGTGATCTCGTAGCCGTGCGCCGGCCGCCCGGACAGGACCGCCAGGACGATGCCCTCCAGGGTGCCCTTGAGCATCTCCGTCGCCTGCTTGCCCACGCGCCACCTCGTCCCGCTACTCAGCGTTGTTGACTACCAGTATAAAGTAACACTGAGTAGTGGTGGGCACAAGACCTCCGGCGCGCGGACGGCCGGTGCCCTACCCCTCGGCCCGGTCCTCGCCGAGCACGTGGGCCCGCTGCTCGGCGTAGAACTCCGCCTCCGCGGGCTCGGGCCGGTCCTGGCCGTTGAGCAGCCGGTGCCACAGCGGGTAGTACGCGGGCAGCTGGGAGGCGGTGGTGATGCGGTCCCGGGCCTCCTGCGGCAGGGTCAGCTCGGCGGCGTCGAGGTCCTCCTGCAGGTGCTCGAACCGCCGCGCGGCGATCACGGTCCCGTCGATGCCCGGACGGTCCAGGATCCAGGAGATCACCACCTGGGGGATCGTCCAGCCGAGCTCCCCGGCGATCTCGTCGAAGAGCTCGATGAGGTCGTAGGCCCGGTCCCGGTCCACCACGTGGGGCTCGGGCCAGCCGGTGCCCTGCCGGGTGTCGGACGGGGTCTCGGCGCCGCGGCGGACCCGGCCGTTGAGCAGTCCCTCGCCCAGCGGGCTCCAGCCGAAGGTCGCGATCCCGAGGTCCCGGGCGGCCGGGACGATCTCGTACTCGATCTCCCGGGCCTCCGGCGTGTAGTACGCCTGGTGCGCCACCGGCCCCTCGAGCCCGGCCGCCCGGGCCTCGTAGACCGTCTTGGCCAGCTGCCACCCGTTGTAGTTGGAGACGCCCCAGTAGCGGATCTTCCCGGCCCGGATCAGCTCGTTGGCCGTGGCGATGGTCTCGGTGATCGGGGTCTGCCCGTCCCACTGGTGGAGGTAGAGCAGGTCGAGGTGGTCGGTCCGCAGCCGCTGGAGGCTGTCCTCGACGGCCCGGGTCACGTGGATCCGGCTCGCGCCGCCGTCGTTGGGGCCGTCCCCGGTGGGGGTGCGCGCCTTGGAGGTGAGGACGACGTCGTCCCGCCTGCGCCCCAGGACCTCGCCCAGGACGCGCTCGGAGTCCCCGCCCGAGTACAGGTTGGCGGTGTCGATGAAGTTCACGCCGCGGCCCAGGGCCTCGTCGATCTGGCGCTTCGCCTCGTCGGGGCCGAGTCCGGCGATCTTCTCGAACCCTCCGCCGGAGCCGAAGGGGATGGTGCCCAGGGCCAGCCGGGAGACGAAGAGGCCGGAACGGCCGAGTCGGGTGTACTGCATGGATCTGCTCCTCTGCTCACAGTCGTGCTCGAGGTCATGGTTGTGGTTGCGGTCGTCGCCGTCGCCGTCGTCGTCGTGCGGCAGGATCGCTCCCGAGCGTACGGGGACCGCCTCCGGCCGCACCCGGGGATTCGCCGAGAGCCGACCCGGGAGCACCGACCGGGGGCGCTCACCGCGGAGCGGCGACGAGCTCCTCCCGCATGTCCGTCACGGCGGCGCGGATCGCGGTCATGACCGCCTGCACAGCCGGCCGGCGCAGCAGGTCGGCGCGGGAGACCACCCAGTACTCCACGGGGAACCAGAGCTCCTCGGGGAAGAGCCGCACCAGGTCCCCGGTCCGCTCGGCGAGGTAGCAGGGCAGCAGTCCCACCCCGGCGCCCGCGCGGGTGAGCTCCACGTGCACCACCGAGGACGTCGCCCCCACGCCCTGGCGCATCCGCGGGAACCGCCGGCGCGGGATGTCGAGCTCCGCGACGTCCTGCATGGACTCCACGAAGTAGATGAGCGGGTGCTCCTGCACCTGGTCGGGGGTCCGGATCGGCGGGTGGGCGGCGAGGTAGTCCCGCGAGGCGTAGACCCCCAGGGAGTAGTCGGCCAGGTGGAGGGCCTCCTTGCGGGAGACCTCCGGGCGCCCCACCACCACCTCCAGGTCGGTGCCCACGGGGTTGGTCTGCGCCCGCCGGGCGGCGTTGATCATCTCCAGCCGCACCCCGGGGTGCTCCTCGATCAGCCGCCGCATGGCCGCGCCCATCACCACGCCGCCGAAGCCGTCCGGGGCCAGCGCCCGCACCACCCCGTGGACGGTGTTCCCGCGCCCGCCCGCGCCGAGCGGCAGGGAGCCGAGCGCCGCCTCGATCTCCTCCCCGGCGGCCACGAACTTCCGGCCCATCTCACTGGGCTCCCACATGTCCCCGGAGCGCACGAGCAGCCGGGCGCCCACGGTCTTCTCGAGGGACGCCATCCGCCGGGACACGGTCGTGTGACTGAGCCCGAGGTCCGCGGCGGCACCCGCGTAGGAGCCGTGGCGGACCACGGCGAGCAGCAGCAGGAGATCGTCGGCACCGTGCGACAAGGGACGACTCCTCCTGTGGGCGGGCCCGGCCGCGGGGAGCACCCACCACCGGATGGCATGTGCATTTTTGCACAGGTGCCGCGAGCGCATGGTCATTGTGAAGCGCACCACAGATCCGCACACTGTAGGCAAACATTGTGACTACCGTCACCGTTTCCCCAGGAAGAGGAGAACCCCCATGAGCACTGAGGATAGGGTCGCCGCCACGGCGGACCCGAACGACTCGCCCGAGAACCGGGGCGGGCTGAAGAAGGTCGTGGCGGCCTCGATGGCCGGCACGGTGGTGGAGTGGTACGAGTTCTTCCTCTTCGCCACCGCGTCCACCCTGGTCTTCGGCCAGCTGTTCTTCGTGGACACCGGCAACCCGCTGGACGGCATCCTCAAGGCGTTCCTGATCTACGCCGTCGGCTTCATCGCCCGCCCGCTGGGCGGCATCGTCTTCGGCCACTTCGGCGACAAGTACGGGCGCAAGCACCTGCTGCAGATCTCGATCGTCATGGTCGGCGCCGCCACGTTCCTCATGGGCTGCCTGCCCGGCTACGACCAGATCGGCTACTGGGCCGCGGCGATGCTCGTGGTCCTGCGCTTCGTGCAGGGCTTCGCGGTGGGCGGCGAGTGGGGCGGGGCCGTCCTGCTCGTGGCCGAGCACTCCCCCAACAAGGAGCGCGGCTTCTGGTCCAGCTGGCCGCAGGCCGCCGTGCCGCTGGGCAACCTGCTGGCCACCGTGGTGCTGCTCTCCCTGTCCTTCACCCTCTCCGAGGAGGCCTTCCTCGCCTGGGGCTGGCGCGTGGGCTTCTGGCTCTCGGTGGTCATCGTGGCCATCGGCTACTACATCCGCACCCACGTGACGGACGCCGCGATCTTCAAGGAGGCCCAGCAGGAGGTCGTCGAGAAGAAGTCGGCCGCCTACGGCGTGGGCGAGGTCTTCCGCCGCTACCCCCGCGGCGTCTTCGGCGCCATGGGCCTGCGCTTCGCGGAGAACATCCTCTACTACGTGGTGGTCACCTTCTCGATCACCTACCTGTCCACCCAGCGGGACGTGGACACCAGCCGGATCCTGCTCCTGCTGCTCATCGCCCACGTGATCCACGCGATCTGCGTGCCGATCGTCGGCCGCTTCACCGACAAGGTAGGCCGCCGCCCGATGTACGCGGCCGGCGCGGTCCTGGGCGCGTTCTGGGCGTTCATCGCGTTCCCGATGTTCAACACGGACAACAGCTTCATCATCCTGGCGGCCATCACGATCGGCCTGATGATCCACGCGCTCATGTACGCGGGGCAGCCGGCCATCATGGCCGAGATGTTCCCGACCCGGATGCGCTACTCGGGCGTCTCCCTGGGCTACCAGGTGACCTCGATCGTGGCCGGCTCGCTGGCCCCGATCATCGCGACCGCGCTGCTGCGCGAGTTCAACTCCTGGGTGCCGATCGCCATCTACATCGCGGTGGCCTGCCTCATCACCCTGATCGCGGTGGCCACGCTGCGCGAGACCAAGGGCATCTCCCTCCACGACATCGACGCCGAGGACCGGCGCCGGCTCGCGGAGGAGAAGGCCACCGAGGAACGGACCTCCTGATCCCCGACTCCCGCACCCACCCGCGCCCAGCGGCGGACCGGCTCCCCGGTCCGCCGC
>NZ_JBHVDI010000027.1:0-31939 GCF_042802875.1 Kocuria sp. NPDC057446
GCGCCTGCGCCGCGGGCTCTTCCGTTCGGTACAGTTGATCCCCGGGCACCGCACCGGTGCCCGTCCCCGCACGCCCGGGCGGTCCCGCCGCACCGGCCCCCTCGACCCGACCAGCAAGGAGCGCGCCGCCCCATGACCGGTGGAGAAATCGCAGGACTGCTCGCCGCGGGGGTGTTCGCCGTGCTGGTGCTCCTGCTCGCGGTGCCGATCCTCAAGCTCGGCAAGGTCTTCGACGAGCTGCGGCTGACGATCCGCTCGCTCAACAACGAGACCGTCCCCCTCATCGACGAGGTCACCCGCACCGTCTCGACCACCAACTCGCAGCTCGAGAAGGTCGACGGGATCACGACCAACGTCTCCGACGCCTCCGCGAACGTCTCCGCGCTGTCCTCCCTGGTGGCCTCCACCGTGGGCCAGCCGCTGATCAAGGTAGCCGCGTTCTCGCACGGCGTGCGCCGGGCGTTCACGGGCGACCCCGCCCCGCAGGGCGCCCACCGGGCCGACCGCTTCGGGGCCGCCGACGAGCAGGACCCGGGCACCCCGGGGGAGGACCGGCCATGAGCTTCTGGGGCCGGCTCGCCCTCGTGGCCGCCGGCGGCGTGCTCGGCGCCGCCGCCACCCGTCTCGCACGGTCGCCCGGTCAGGACCTCTCCGTGCCGGGCGCACCCGGCGCGGCCCGCACCCCCCGCGCCGGGGACTGGCGCTCCCGGCTCTACCGCTTCGCCGCCACCGTGCGCGCGGGCATGGACGAGCGCGAGGCCGAGCTGCGGGCGTCCTTCGGCGTCGACGCGCCCCGCCCGCCGGCCACCCGCCTCACCGGCCGCCGCGCCGCCCAGCCGGTGCTCGACGGCACCGCCGCCCCCGGCGCGACCGCGGCGGACCCCACCGACCCCCCGACCGACCGCGAAGGAAAGCACCGGTAATGCTGTCTCAGGAAATCACCAAGCGCTGGCTGGACTACTTCGAAGGCCAGGGCCACACCGTGGTGCCCTCCGCCTCGCTGATCTCCTCCCAGCCGGGTGCCATGTTCACGATCGCGGGCATGGTCCCGTTCATCCCGTACTTCCTCGGCCAGGAGACCGCCCCCTACCGGCGCGCCACGTCCATCCAGAAGTGCATCCGCACCCTCGACATCGACGAGGTGGGCAAGACCGCCCGGCACGGCACGTTCTTCCAGATGGCCGGCAACTTCTCCTTCGGCGACTACTTCAAGGAGCGCGCCATCCCCATGGCGTGGGAGCTGCTCACCAGCCCGCTCGAGCAGGGCGGCTTCGGCCTCGACCCCGAGCGGCTGTGGGTGACCGTCTACGAGGGCGACGAGGAGTCCTACACCCTGTGGAAGGACACGGTCGGCGTGCCCGCCGAGCGGATCCAGAGGATGGGCCGGGACGAGAACTACTGGGACACCGGCCAGCCCGGACCCGCCGGGCCGGACTCCGAGATCTTCTACGACCGAGGCCCCCGGTACGGCCGGGAGGGCGGCCCGGCGGTCGACGACGACCGCTACATCGAGATCTGGAACCTCGTGTTCATGCAGTACCAGCGCGGCGAGGGCTCGGGCAAGGACTACGAGATCCTGGGCGACCTGCCGGAGCAGAACATCGACACCGGCCTGGGCGTCGAGCGCCTGGCCATGCTGCTCCAGGGCGTCGAGAACTTCTACGAGACCGACCAGGTCCGCCCCGTCCTGGACCGGGCCTCGGAGCTCTCGGGGAAGCGGTACCACGGCTCCGAGAAGCCCGGCGAGGAGGGCTACGACGACGACGTGCGGATGCGCGTGGTCGCCGACCACGTCCGCTCCTCCCTGATGCTCATCGCCGACGGCGTGAGCCCGTCCAACGAGGGCCGCGGGTACATCCTGCGCCGCCTGCTGCGCCGCGCCATCCGCGCGATGCGCCTGATGGGCGTCACCGAGCCCTGCCTGCCCGTGCTGCTGCCCGCGTCCCGCGACGCGATGCGCGGCGTGTACCCCTACGTGGCCGAGGACTTCGAGCGGATCTCCCGGATCGCCTACGCCGAGGAGCGGGCGTTCCTGAAGACCATCGAGTCCGGGACCACCCGGCTCAACGAGGCCGTGGCCGGCGCCCGCCGGCAGGGCCAGGTCGTCTCCGGCGCGGAGGCCTTCGCCCTGCACGACACCTACGGGTTCCCGATCGACCTCACCCTGGAGATGGCCGCCGAGGCCGGGGTCGCCGTCGACGAGACGGCGTTCCGCGGGCTGATGGAGGAGCAGCGCCGTCGCGCGCAGCAGGACGCCCGCGCCAAGAAGGGCGCCCACGCCGACCTCTCCGTGTTCCGCCGGCTCGTGGACGAGGGCGGATCGGTGTTCACCGGCTACACCCGGCTCGGCCACGAGACCGTGCTGCGGGCCCTGCTGCAGGACGGCGTCACCGTCCCCGCCGCCCCGGCGGGCACCCACGTCGAGGTCGTCCTCGACGAGACGCCCTTCTACGCCGAGGCCGGCGGCCAGGCCGCCGACCAGGGCATGGTCAGCGGCGACGGCTTCGTGCTCGAGGTCACCGACGTCCAGCAGCCCGTGAAGGGGCTGTCCGTGCACCAGGCGGTCGTGCGCGAGGGCGAGGCCCTCTCCGGGGCCACGGTCCTCGCCCAGGTGGACGTCGCCCGGCGGCGGGCCGCCGAAGCGGCCCACACCGGGACCCACATCGTGCACGCGGCGCTGCACGACATCCTCGGCCCCGAGGCCGTCCAGCGCGGCTCCTTCAACAAGGAGGGCTACCTGCGCTTCGACTTCGCCTGGGGCGAGGGGCTCGCCGAGGCCCAGCGGCAGGAGATCGAGGAGGTCTCCAACGCGGCGATCCACGCCAACCACGAGGTCGTCGTACAGGAGATGGCCCTCGCCGAGGCCAAGGCCATGGGCGCCATGTCCCTGTTCGGGGAGAAGTACGGGGACCGGGTGCGCGTGGTCGAGCTCAACGGCCCGTGGTCCCGGGAGCTGTGCGGCGGCACGCACGTGGCCGGCACCGCCCAGATCGGATCCCTCACCCTGCTCACCGAGCAGTCCGTGGGCTCGGGCAACCGCCGCGTCGAGGCGCTGGTGGGCCTGGACTCGTTCCGGCACCTCGCCGCCGAGCGCACCCTCGTGCACCAGCTCACCGGCATGCTGAAGGTCCAGTCCTCCGCGGAGCTGCCCGAGCGCCTCGCCGGCACCCTCGAGAAGCTGAGGACCGCCGAGAAGGAGCTCGCCGTCCTGCGCCGGGAGAAGCTCCAGGCGCAGGCCGGCTCCCTGCTCGACGGGGTGCGCCAGGTGGGTGCGGTCAAGGTCCTCACCCACGACATGGGCGAGGTCGCCGGGGCCGACGACGTCCGCTCGCTCGCCCTCGACCTGCGCGGCCGGATGACGGCCGAGCCGTTCGTCGTCGCCGTCACGGGCACGGCCAAGGGCCGGCCCCTGGTCCTCGTGGCCACCACCGAGGGCGCCCGCGACGCCGGGGCGAAGGCCGGCAAGCTCGTGCGCACCGCCGCCACGGTCCTCGGCGGCGGGGGCGGCGGCAAGGACGACATCGCCCAGGGCGGCGGGCAGGACCCCGCCCGGAGCGGGGACGCCCTCGACGCGGTGCTGGCCGACATCGCCCGGGCGACGGGCGGCGCCGCCGCGTGAGCGACGCCTACGCCCGGGGACGGCGGATGGGGGTCGACGTCGGCCTGGTCCGCGTCGGGGTCGCCCTGTGCGACCCCGACGGGATCCTCGCCACGCCGCTCACCACGCTGCGGCGGGACCCCCGGAAGGGCTTCGACGTGAAGCTGCTGGCCGGTCTGGTCCAGGAGCACGACGTCGTCGCCGTCTACGTCGGGCTGCCCCGCAGCCTGGACGGCGGGGAGAACGCCTCGACGGCCATGGCGCGGGACTACGCGCAGGCCCTCGTGCGGCGGCTGCGGGTGAAGGGCCGGGACGTGCCGGTGCGGCTGGTCGACGAGCGCCTGAGCACCGTGGACGCCCACCGGGCGCTCCTGGAAGCCGGGGTCGCCCGCCGCGACCACATGGACAAGGTCGACCAGGTGGCCGCGGCCACCATCCTGCAGAGCGCCGTGGACCGGGCCCGGGCCACCGGCTCGGAGCCCGGCGCGCCGGTGGACCCGCCGGTCCCCGGCGCCGCGCCGCCCGCCGTCCCGCATAATGGAGGGGACCACGACGGGCAGGGTCCTGTCGCGGGGCACCACGGGGAGCCGTCCACCGGAGCCGGGACCACGGCCGAGGGCGCCGCCGAGGACTCCGCCGGAGCGCCCGACCGGGCGCGCACGGCGCCGTTGACGACCACCGATCCGGACGGAGAGCATTCGTGAGCGACGACCCGTACGACCAGTCGGCGCCCCGCCGACACGAGGCGCACCGCGAGTCGTCCGGCGGCGGACTGGGCAGCCTGCTGGACGCCCCGTCGTCGCGGGAGCCCTCCTCCGGCCTGCGCGGCGTCTTCGAGCACGAGGAGCTCACCCCCGAGCAGATCAAGCGGCGCCGGCGCCGCGGGCGCGTGTCCCTGACCACGGCCATCGCCCTGTTCCTGCTCGCCGCGCTGATCACCGTGTCCGTGCTGGGCTCCACCTTCGGCTGGTTCGAGATCCGCGACTACCGCGGCGACGGCAAGGACCCCGTGACGTTCTCCGTGTCCGAGGGCGCGACCACGGGCCAGATCGCCGTGGCCCTCGAGTCGCAGGGGATCGTGGCCGACGCCGACACGTTCATCGAGACCTACCAGGAGGAGCACGCCGAGCAGTTCATCCAGCCCGGCGAGTACGAGCTGCGCACGGAGATGAGCTCGGAGGCCGCCGTGGACGCGCTCATGGAGGAGGACGAGGCGACCCACTACGCCGCGGTCAACCGGACGCTGCGGATGTCCGACACGTTCGGGGTGCTCAGCGAGTCCACCGGCATCCCCGTCTCCGAGTTCGAGGCCTACGAGGGAGACACGGCCGCGTTCGGGATCCCGGACCGCTTCCCGACCCTCGAGGGCTGGCTGCACCCCGGCGAGTACCGGTTCCCCCTGGACGCCACGGCGGAGCAGGTCCTGCAGACCATGGTGGACCGCACCCGCACGACCCTCGAGGACAACGGCATCACCGACGAGGAGCAGATCTTCGAGGTGCTCACGATCGGCTCGATCATCGAGTTCGAGGTCCAGCCGGAGCACTACGACGTGGTCGCCGGCGCGATCCAGAACCGCCTCGACAACCCCGACGGGGAGACCTCCGGGTTCATCCAGTCGGACGCCTCCGTGACCTACGGGCTCGACCGCAGGAGCTACGACTTCTCGGAGGAGGAGCGCCGCGACGAGTCCAACCGGTACAACACCTTCGCGAACCCGGGACTGCCGGTGGGCCCGATCGGCTCCCCGGGCGACGCCGCCATCGTGGCGGCCGCGGACCCGCAGGACAACGACTACTACTTCTGGGTGACCGTGGACCTCGACACGGGCGAGACGAAGTTCGCCGAGACCTACGCGGAGCACCTCGGGTACGTGGAGGAGTACAACCAGTGGTGCGGCGAGAACGAGGGCCGGTGCGGGTGAGCCCCGCCCGGGCCGCCGTGGTCGGCCACCCCATCGGCCACTCGAGGTCCCCGGACCTGCACCGCGCCGCGTACGCGGTGCTGGGGGAGGACGTGCACTACGACGCCCACGACCTGGTCGAGGAGCAGCTCCCGCCGTTCGTCGACGCCCGCCGGGGCGACCCCGCCTGGCGCGGGCTGTCCGTGACGATGCCGCTCAAGTCCGTCGCCGCCGCGTGCGCCGACGAGCTCACGGCGCTCGGGGACGCCGTGGGCGCGGTCAACACCCTGCTCTTCCGCCCCGACGGGACGGTGCTGGGCCACAACACCGACGTCGCCGGCATCGTGGGCGCGGTGCTCGCGGCCGGCGCCGTCCCGGACGCCCCCCGGGCCGCCGTCCTCGGCGGGGGCGGCACGGCCACGGCCGCCGTCGCCGCCGCGCAGCGGCTCGGTGCCGCCGCCGTGGACGTCTTCGTGCGCACGGCCTCCCGCGCCGGCCGGGCCGTCGAGGCGGGACGCCGGCTCGGGATCCCCGTGCGCCTGCGGGCCTGGGACGAGGCCCCGGACGCCCTGACCGGGTATGACGTGGTCGTCTCGACCCTCCCGCCGCACGGCGCGGACGAGCTGGCGGGGCAGCTGGAGGCCGCCGCCCGGAGCACCACCGGGGTCCTGCTCGACGCCGCCTACGACCCGTGGCCCTCGGCGGTCGCCGGGTCCTGGTCCCGGGCCGGGGGAGCGGTGGCCCCGGGACTCGATATGCTGATCTTCCAGGCGGTGGACCAGATCCGCCTGTTCACCGGCCGCGACGCGGGCACACCCCTGCCCCGCGAGCAGGACGTGGTCGCCGCGATGTGCACGGCCGTGGGGCGGCCCGTCCGCACCGCACCCTCCCTGCCCCGCACCTGAGACCTGTCGGCCGGCGCGCCCCCAGGGCCCGCCGCCGAGACCCCGAACGGAAAGAGTTGTTATGTTGCGTTGGCTCACGGCCGGCGAGTCGCACGGCGAGGCGCTCGTCGGGATCATCGAGGGCGTCCCGGCGGGTGTCGGCCTGACCAGCGAGGACGTCCGCGACGCCCTCGCGCGCCGGCGGCTCGGCTACGGGCGCGGCGCGCGGATGAAGTTCGAGCAGGACCAGGTGCGCCTGCTCGGCGGCGTCCGCCACGGCGTGACCCAGGGCGGTCCCGTGGCGATCGAGATCGCCAACACCGAGTGGCCCAAGTGGCGCGAGGTCATGTCCGCGGACCCCGTGGATCCGGAGGTGCTCGCGGGCCGCGCCCGCAACGCCCCGCTGACCCGGCCCCGTCCCGGTCACGCCGACCTGACCGGGATGCAGAAGTACGGCTTCGACGAGGCCCGGCCCGTGCTGGAGCGGGCCAGCGCCCGGGAGACCGCCACCCGCGTGGCCCTCGGCGCGGTCGCCGCGAAGATGCTCGAGGCCGTGGGCGTGCACCTGGTCTCGCACACGACCGCCGTGGGCGCCGTCAGCGCCCCGGTGGACGCCCCGCGCCCGCTGCCCGCCGACGTCCCGGGCCTCGACGCCGACCCGCTGCGCTGCTTCGACCCCGCCACGGCGGAGGCCATGGTGGCCGCGGTGGACGCCGCCCACAAGGACGGGGAGACCCTCGGCGGCGTCGTCGAGGTCCTCGCCTACGGGCTGCCGCCGGGGCTCGGCTCCTACGTGCACTGGGACCGCCGGCTGGACTCCCGCCTGGCGGGGGCCCTCATGGGCATCCAGGCCATCAAGGGCATCGAGGTCGGCGACGGCTTCCTGACCGCCGCGCGTCCCGGCTCCGAGGCCCACGACGAGATCTCCCGCGGCGCCGACGGCGTCGTGCGCCGCGTCAGCAACCGGGCCGGCGGGATCGAGGGCGGCATGTCGATCGGGGACGTCCTGCGCGTGCGCGCGGCCATGAAGCCGATCGCCACCGTGCCGAAGGCCCTGCGCACCGTGGACGTCGCCACCGGCGAGGCCGCCCGCGCCCACCACCAGCGCTCGGACGTCTGTGCCGTGCCGGCCGCCGGCGTCGTGGCGGAGGCCATGGTGGCCCTCGTGCTCGCCGACGCCGTGACGGAGAAGTTCGGCGGCGACTCGATCGCCGAGACCGCCCGCAACAAGGACGCCTACCTCGCCGCGATCCCGGAGTCCCTGCACTCCGCCGGCGAGCTCGGGGCCTTCGAGGACGACGCCGCCGCGGCCCGCGACGACCACATGGGCGACCCCCTCGTGGCGCCGGCCGAGACCGGGGAGGGCCAGGCGTGAACGCCCAGTTCCCCGCCCCGGCCGACGCCGCCGCGGTCCCGCAGCGGCCCGTGGTGCTGATCGGGCCCATGGCCGCCGGCAAGTCCTTCCTCGCCCTGCACATGTCCAAGTTCTACGGCTACGACTTCGTGGACGCCGACCAGGTCATCGTCTCCCGCTACGGGGTGATCTCGGGCATCTTCGCCGAGCACGGCGAGAAGTACTTCCGCGACCTCGAGGCGGACACCGTCGCCGAGATCCTCCGGGACCCCGACCACGCCAACGCCATCTTCTCCGTGGGCGGCGGCGCCCCCATGACCCCGTCCACCCGCGAGCTGCTGCGGGACGAGATCGTGGCCTACCTCGAGGTGGACACCGAGACCGTGCTGCCCCGGATCAGCGGCAACCGGACCCGGCCCATGCTCCAGCCGGACCCGGAGCGGCGCTGGCAGGAGCTCTACGAGTCCCGCCGCGCCTGCTACGAGGAGCTCGCGGACATCACCCTCGACGGGCGGGGCAACCGGCCCGTCGCCGAGATCGGCGCCGACCTCGAGGCGGAGCTCGTCCGCCTGCGCGCCGCGCGCGCCGCCGCCACCGACAGCACCGAGGAGATCCAGGCATGAGCGAGTCCGCTCCCCGCACCGTCACGACCATCCCCGTCACCGGGGACCGTCCGGCCGAGAACTACGACGTGCTCGTGGGCCACGGGCTGCTGGGGGAGGTCCCCCGCGTGCTCGGGGACCGGGTCCAGCGGGTGCTCGTCATCCACCCGCGGGCGCTGCGCAGCACCGGCGACGTGGTCATGGAGGAGCTGCGCGGCCAGGGCTACCAGGCGTTCACCGCGGAGATCCCGGACGCCGAGGAGGGCAAGCACGTCCAGGTGGCGTCCTTCTGCTGGCAGGTCCTCGGGCAGAACGACTTCACCCGCTCCGACGCGATCGTCTCCGTGGGCGGGGGCGCGGTCTCCGACCTCGCGGGCTTCGTGGCCGCCACCTGGCTGCGCGGCGTGCGCGTGGTGCACGTGCCCACCACCCTGCTCGGCATGGTCGACGCCGCCGTGGGCGGCAAGACCGGGATCAACACCGCCGAGGGCAAGAACCTCGTGGGCGCCTTCCACCCGCCCGCGGCCGTGCTGTGCGACCTCGACACCCTGCGGACGCTGCCCGAGAACGAGCTGCTCACCGGCATGGCCGAGGTCGTCAAGTGCGGCTTCATCGCCGACGAGCGGATCCTCGAGCTCCTCGAGACCGACCCCGCGGCCGTGCGCGACTCCCAGTCCGAGGTGGTGCGCGAGCTCGTGGAGCGCAGCATCCGGGTCAAGGCCGAGATCGTCTCCGGCGACCTGCGCGAGGCCGGCCGCCGGGAGGTCCTCAACTACGGGCACACCCTCGGCCACGCGATCGAGCACAACGAGCGCTACCAGTGGCGCCACGGCGCCGCCGTCTCCGTGGGACTCGTCTTCGCCGCGGAGCTGGCCCGCACCGCCGGGAACCTGGCCGACGACGTCGTCGAGCGCCACCGCAGCATCCTCGCCTCCCTCGGCCTGCCGACCACCTACCGGTGGGACCAGTGGCCGCGGCTGCTGGAGGTCATGAAGCGGGACAAGAAGACCCGCGGGAACCTGCTGCGCTTCGTCGTCCTCGACGCCGTCGGCCGGCCCCGCGTGCTCGAGGTCCCCGATCCCGCGATCCTCTTCGCGACCTACCAGGAGATCGCCGAGGGCGCGCCCAGCTAGACTGGTCCGCGGTCCGGGACGACACCCCCTTTCCGCGCCGACCTGCCGACTTCGCAGACAACCAGAGAGAGAACCTGTGGCTACCACCAACGACATCAAGAACGGCACCGTCCTGAAGCTTGAGGGCAACCTCTGGAACGTCATCGAGTTCCAGCACGTCAAGCCG
Source organism: Kocuria sp. NPDC057446 (assembly GCF_042802875.1). Lineage (NCBI taxonomy): Bacteria > Bacillati > Actinomycetota > Actinomycetes > Micrococcales > Micrococcaceae > Kocuria > Kocuria sp. NPDC057446. The sequence goes on from NZ_JBHVDI010000027.1 coordinate 9,641, forward strand.
GGCAAGGGCGGGGCGTTCGTGCGCACCAAGATGCGCAACATCACCTCCGGGAAGGTCGTGGACAAGACCTTCAACGCGGGCGCCAAGATCGAGACCGCCACGGTGGACCGCAGCGAGTACCAGTACCTGTACCAGGACGGCGCCGACTACGTCTTCATGGACAACAAGACCTACGACCAGATCACGGTCCCCGGCGACGTGGTGGGCGACGCCGCCAACTTCATGCTCGAGAACCTGAACGCGACCATCGCGATGCACGAGGGCGCCCCCCTCTACATCGAGCTGCCCGCGTCCGTGGTCCTCGAGATCACCTACACCGAGCCGGGCCTGCAGGGCGACCGCTCCACCGGTGGCACCAAGCCCGCCACCGTGGAGACCGGCTACCAGATCCAGGTGCCGCTGTTCCTCGAGCAGGGCACCAAGGTCAAGGTCGACACCCGCACGGGTGACTACCTGGGCCGCGTCAACGAGTGAGCGCCCGCGGCAAGGCGCGCCGGCGCGCCGTGGAGATCCTTTTCGAGGCCGAGCAGCGCTCCGAGGACGCCCGCGAGGTCATGGAGCGGCGCCGGCTGCACAGCGACTCGCTGGTCTCCCCGTACGCCGAGGAGCTCGTGCTCGGCGTCACGATGCGCCGCGGTGAGCTCGACGAGTACCTCGAGACGTACTCCCAGGGCTGGACGCTGGAGCGGATGCCGGCCGTGGACCGCAACGTGCTGCGCGTGGGCGCCTGGGAGCTGCTGTTCAACGACGACGTCCCCGACGGGGTCGCCGTGGCCGAGGCCGTGGGCCTCGCGAAGGAGCTCGCGGGCGACGACTCCCCGCGCTTCGTCAACGGCCTGCTCGGCCGTCTGCAGCAGATGAAGCCGACCCTGCTGGGCTGAGCCGGGACGCGGTCCTGCGCCCGGGGGCGCTACCATGCGGGGACCACGACCGTCCGTTCCGGGGAGGTTCGCGTGAGCGCTCCCGCGCTGCACCTGCAGGGCGTCTCGAAGCACTACGGCCCCGTGCGCGCCGTCGACCGCGTGAGCCTCGAGGTCCGCCCGGGGGAGCTCTACGCGCTGCTGGGGCTCAACGGCGCCGGCAAGACCACGCTGATGCGGGTGGTGCTCGGCATGGTCCGCCCTTCGGCGGGCACCGTCACGGTCCTGGGCCGCGGCCGCGGCGACCGGTCGGCCCTCGCGGCGGTCGGCTACCTCGTGGAGTCCGCCGCCGCCTATCCGGAGCTGACCGTGCGCGAGAACCTGGAGCTCGCGCGCCGGCTGCGGCGGCTGCGGTCGCCGGGCGCGGTGCAGGACGCCGTGGAGCTGTTCGGGCTGACCGAGCACGCCGACCGCCGTGCCCGCGTGCTCTCCCAGGGCAACCTGCAGCGGCTGGCCCTCGCCCGGGCCATGCTGCACCGCCCGTCCCTGCTGGTCCTCGACGAGCCGGTCAACGGCCTGGACCCGGCGGGCGTCGTGGAGGTCCGGGCCCTGCTGGGGCGCCTCGCCCGCGAGCACGGCACCGCCGTGCTCCTCTCGAGCCACCTGCTCGGGGAGGTGGCCCGTGTCGCCACCCGGGTCGGCGTGCTGCACCGGGGCGCGCTGATCGACGAGTTCGGCACGGCCGCCCTGCCGGACCGGGTGCACCGCCGCCTGGAGCTCAGCACGCGCGACGACGCCCGGGCGGTGCGCGTCCTGGCCGCCGCCGGCCTTCCGGCGCGCCGCGCGGCCGGGACGGTCGTGCTCGAGGGCGCCCGGGCCACGGACCGGCCCGAGGACGTGGCCGCCGCCCTCGTCCACGGCGGGGTGCCGCCCACCGCTCTGGCGGTGGTCCGGGAGGACCTGGAGGCCCACTTCCTGCGCCTGGTGGGCGCCGAGCACCCGGGGGAGCGCAGCGGTGACCGGTGAGCTCGCCGCCGCGCTGCACGCGGAGGTGCTCAAGCTGCGCCGCTCCCGCGTGCCGTGGGCCACCGCCGGGGCCGTCGCCCTCGCCGGGGCGGTCGGGGCGTTCTTCATGTTCGTGCTGCAGGACGTCGACCGCGCCCGGACCCTGGGGCTGCTGGGCGCCAAGGCCCAGCTCACCGGCGGCACCGCGGACTGGCCCGGGTACTTCGCCCTGGCCGCGCAGACCGTGGCGGTGGGCGGGCTGATCATCTTCGGGACCGCAGCGGTCTGGCTCTTCGGCCGGGAGTTCTCGGACCGGACCGCGACCGACCTGCTGGCCCTGCCCACCTCGCGCACCGCCGTGGTCCTGGCGAAGCTGCTGCTGCTGCTCGTGTGGTGCACCGCGCTCACCGTGCTCCTCGTCGGCCTCGTGCTCCTGCTGGGCACGGCCCTCGGACTGCCCGGCTGGACGGCCGGCGCGGCCCTGCGCGGCGCCGGCGGCGTCCTGGTCGCCGGGCTGCTCACGGCGGGCCTCGCCGCGTCCTACGGGCTGGCCGCGAGCGTGGGCCGGGGCTACCTGCCCGCCGTGGCCGTCCTGTTCCTCACCGTCCTCGTGGCCCAGGTGCTCGCCGCCGTCGGGCACGGCGCGTGGTTCCCCTGGGCGGTGCCCGCCCTGCTCGCCGGAACGGCCGGCCCGGGCACCGCGGACGCCGGCGCGGCCGGGGTCCCGGGCGTCGTGCTCGTGGCCCTCGGCTCGGCCGCGGCCACCGCCGCCTGGTGGGAGCGGGCGGACCACAGTGCCTGACCGGGCCGGGCCGCCGGGGGAGAGGGGAGGCGGAGGTCACACCGGGCCCGGGGCGTCAGGGCCGCTGTGCTAGTTTGGGGCGAGCAAGCAACCTTTAAGTCCGTCCTGTGAGGCGGGGAAGGAGGCGGCACCCTTGACCGACGACCCCTCCGCGGCCGGTCCCCCGACGGGACCCACCGCCGCGCGCGTCATCCTCTCGGCAGCCGACATCGACCGCGCCCTGACGCGCATCGCCCACGAGATCCTCGAGGCCAACAAGGGCAGCTCGGACCTCGTCCTGCTCGGCATTCCCCGCCGCGGCTATCCGCTGGCCCAGCGGATCGCCGCCAAGATCGCCGCGACCGACCCCGGCTTCGACGCCGCCGCGAGCCTCGGGCAGCTCGACGTCACGATGTTCCGCGACGACCTGCGCAAGAACCCCGCCCGCGCCCCCCGGCCGACCCGCATCCCCGTGCAGGGCATCGACGGGCGCACCGTGGTCCTCGTCGACGACGTGCTGTACTCGGGGCGCACCGTGCGCGCCGCCCTCGACGCCCTCGTGGACGTGGGGCGCCCCCGCGTGGTCCGCCTGGCCGTCCTCGTCGACCGCGGCCACCGGGAGCTGCCCGTCCGCGCCGACCACGTCGGCAAGAACCTCCCCACCTCGTCCCAGGAGAAGGTCCGGGTCCGCCTGACCGAGACCGACCCGGAGCCGCGCGCGGACGAGAACGCCGACTGCGTGGTCATCGAGACCACCGCGCCCGGGACCGGCGCATGAGGCACCTGCTGTCCACGAAGGACCTCTCCTACGACGCCGCCCTGACGGTCCTGGACACCGCGGACCAGATGGCCGCGGTGGGCCAGCGCTCCGTCAAGAAGCTCCCCGCGCTGCGGGGCCGCACCGTGGTCAACCTCTTCTTCGAGGACTCGACGCGCACCCGCATCTCCTTCGAGACGGCCGCCAAGCGACTGTCCGCGGACGTCCTCAACTTCTCCGCGAAGGGCTCCTCGGTCTCCAAGGGGGAGTCCCTCAAGGACACCGCACAGACCCTCGCGGCGATGAGCGCCGACGCCGTGGTGATCCGGCACTCGGCCTCCGGCTCCCCGCAGCAGCTCGCCGAGTCCGACTGGATCGACGCGGCCGTGGTCAACGCCGGCGACGGCACCCACGAGCACCCCACGCAGGCCCTGCTCGACGCCATGACGCTGCGCCAGCACCGTGCCCGCACCGAGGGCCGCGACAGCACCCGCGGGCTCGACCTCGAGGGGCTGCACGTGGTGATCGTCGGCGACGTCCTGCACTCCCGGGTGGCACGCTCCGACCTGTGGCTGTTCACCACCCTGGGCGCCCGCGTCACGTTCGTGGCCCCGCCCACCCTGCTGCCGGTCGGCATCGCGGACTGGCCGTGCCGGGTGGTGTTCTCCCTCGACGAGGCCCTGGACCCGGCGCCGGACGCCGTGATGATGCTGCGCGTGCAGCGGGAGCGGATGCACGCCGCGTTCTTCCCGACCCCCCAGGAGTACGCCCGCGAGTGGGGGCTGACCCCCGAGCGGGTCGCGGCCCTCGACGCCGCCGGGGCGTCCACGGCGATCATGCACCCGGGGCCCATGAACCGCGGCCTGGAGATCTCCTCGGCCGCGGCGGACTCCCCGCGCTCCACGGTCCTGGACCAGGTGCGCAACGGCGTCTCGGTGCGGATGTCGGTGCTCTACCTGCTGCTGGCCGGCGACGACCTCGACCCCACCTCCACCCCGCACCCCCAGGAGCGCTGAACCCGTGACCTCGTACCTCATCCAGGGCGCCGAGCTGCTCGGCGAGCAGACCGCCGACATCCTCGTCGAGGACGGGGTGATCCGGCGCATCGGCCCGGACCTCGCCGCGGGCGGGGCCCGCGTCGTCGACGCCGCCGGTCTCGTGGCCCTGCCCGGGCTCGTGGACATCCACACGCACCTGCGCGAGCCGGGCCGGGAGGACGCCGAGACCGTCGAGACCGGCACCCGGGCCGCCGCCCTCGGCGGCTACACCGCCGTCTTCGCCATGGCCAACTCGGACCCCGTGGCGGACACGGCCGGAGTCGTGGAGCAGGTGCACGAGCTGGGCCGCTCCGCGGGCTGGGTCGACGTCCGCCCGGTGGGCGCCGTGACCGTGGGCCTGAAGGGCGAGCGGCTCGCCGAGATCATGGCGATGGCCGAGTCCCGCGCCGCGGTGCGGATGTTTTCCGACGACGGCATGTGCGTGCACGACCCGGTGCTCATGCGCCGGGCACTGGAGTACGTCAAGGGCTTCGACGGGGTCGTGGCCCAGCACGCCCAGGAGCCGCGGCTGACCGAGGGCGCCCAAATGAACGAGGGCTCCGTCTCCGCCGAGCTCGGGCTCACCGGCTGGCCCGCCGTCGCGGAGGAGGCCATCATCGCCCGCGACGTCCTGCTCGCCGAGCACGTGGGCTCCCGGGTGCACATCTGCCACCTCTCCACCCGCGGCTCCGTGGACATCGTGCGCTGGGCCAAGCAGCGCGGCATCGACGTCACCGCCGAGGCCACCCCGCACCACCTGCTGCTCACCGACGAGCGGGTCCGCAGCTTCGACCCGGTGTACAAGGTCAACCCGCCGCTGCGCACGGACGAGGACGTGCGCGCCCTGCGCGAGGCCGTGGCCGACGGCACCATCGACGTGATCGGCACCGACCACGCCCCGCACCCGGCCGAGGACAAGGAGTGCGAGTGGTCCTGCGCGGCCAACGGGATGACCGGGCTCGAGACCGCGCTGTCCGTGGTGCAGCTCAGCCTCGTCGACACCGGCCTGCTGACCTGGCGCGACGTCGCCCGGATCACCTCGGCGACCCCCGCCCGGATCGGGCGCCTGGCCGGTCAGGGCCGGCCGCTCGAGGAGGGGGAGCCCGCGAACATCACCCTGTGGGACCCGGCCGCGACCACCGTGGTGGACCCCGCCCGGCACGCGTCGAAGGGCCGCAACAGCCCCTACCGCGGCATGGAGCTGCCCGGCGCGGTCCGCGCCACCTTCCTCCGCGGCCACCCCACCGTCCTCGACGGGGCCCTGCACCGCCCCGCCCCGACCCCCGCCGCCTGACCGCGCCGACACCATCCACCGCCCGGAGGCCCCCGTCCCATGGACCAGCTCACCACCGTGCTCGTCACGGTCCTCGTCCTCGCCGTGCTGTTCGCCCTGCTCCGCCGGGGCTGGCGCACGCGCGTGCGGCGCCAGTCCGGGATCCCGGCGCCGGCCGTGCCGCCGCCGGGGATCGAGGAGCGCGAGCCCCGGCTCGTGATCCCGGGCATGTACGTGAGCACCACGGAGTCCGGCGCCCCGCTCGAGCGGATCGCCGCCCACGGGCTGGGCGTCCGCGCCCGGGCGACGGCCCTCGTCCTCGACGACGGCGTGCTGCTCGACCGCCAGGGCGCCCCGGCCCTGTTCGTCCCCGCCGCGGACCTCGTGGCCGTGGGCACGAGCTCGGGCATGGTCGGCAAGTTCGTGGAGAAGGACGGGCTCGCCGTGCTCACCTGGACCCTGGGCTCCACCGTGGTGGACACCGGTTTCCGCACCCAGCGGGCCGAGGACAAGCAGCGCCTCCTCGACGCCGTGGAGGCGATCGTCCCCGCACCGCACTCCTGACCTGCTGGCGCCCGCCGCCGCCCCGCCTTCCCGACCCACAGACCCGAACGTGAGGACGACCTTGAGCTCGATCACCACTGACCCCGCCGTGCTCGTGCTGGAGGACGGCCGCGTCTTCCGCGGCCGCGCCTACGGCGCGCTCGGCACCGCCCTCGGCGAAGCCGTGTTCTCCACCGGCATGACCGGCTACCAGGAGACCATCACCGACCCGTCCTACGCCGGCCAGCTCGTGGTGCAGACCGCACCGCACATCGGCAACACCGGCGTCAACGCCGCCGACGCCGAGTCCCGGCGGATCTGGGTGTCCGGCTACGTCGTGCGCGACGCCGCCCGTCGCCCGTCCAACTGGCGCTCCGAGGGCTCCCTGGACGAGCAGCTGGCCGCGCAGGGCGTCGTCGGCATCCAGGACGTCGACACCCGGGCGATCACCCGTCACCTGCGCGACCGCGGCGCGATGCGCGGCGGGATCTTCTCCGGGGACGCCGCGCTGCGCCCCGACGCCGAGCTCGTGGCCGCGGTCGGCGCGGCCGAGCGGATGGAGGGCCGCCGGCTCGCCGAGACCGTCTCGGCCCCGGAGGCCTACGTCGTCGAGCCCGCCGAGCACGGCTGGACGGGGCAGGTGCTGCACGAGCTCGTGGCGGTGGACCTCGGGATCAAGTCCATGACCCCGCACCGCTTCGCCGAGCGCGGGGTGCGCGTGCACGTGGTGCCCGCCGACACCGGTTTCGAGCAGATCCGGGCCCTGTCCCCGCGCGGGGTGTTCTTCTCCAACGGCCCCGGCGACCCCGCCACCGCCGAGCGCCAGGTGGAGACCCTGCGGGAGGTGCTGCGCGCCGGCATCCCGTTCTTCGGGATCTGCTTCGGCAACCAGCTGCTCGGCCGGGCCCTGGGCTTCGGCACCTACAAGCTCGTCTTCGGCCACCGCGGCATCAACCAGCCGGTGCTGGACCGCAGGACCCGCCGCGTGGAGATCACCGCCCACAACCACGGCTTCGCCGTGGACGCGCCCCTGGACGGCCCGGTCGAGGCGCCCCTGGGCGAGTTCGGCCGCGTCGAGGTCAGCCACGTGTGCCTCAACGACGACGTGGTGGAGGGCCTCAACTGCCTCGACCTGCCCGCGTTCTCGGTGCAGTACCACCCGGAGGCCGCCGCCGGCCCGCACGACGCCTCCTACCTCTTCGGCCGGTTCATCGAGCTGATGGACAGCCACCGGGACGGCCGCGCCGACCCGGGCATCGACAACGCCGTCCCCGGCGGCGCCCAGGGCGCCCAGAGCTCCGAGGACACCCCGAACGCACAGGAAGAAGGGCAGAACTGACATGCCGCGCAGGACAGATCTCACCAGCGTTCTGGTCATCGGCTCCGGGCCGATCGTCATCGGACAGGCCGCCGAGTTCGACTACTCGGGCACGCAGGCCCTCCGGGTGCTCAAGGAGGAGGGCCTGCGGGTCATCCTCGTGAACTCCAACCCGGCGACCATCATGACCGACCCCGAGTTCGCCGACGCGACCTACGTGGAGCCCATCACCCCCGAGGTGGTGGAGAAGATCATCGCCAAGGAGCGGCCCAACGCCGTGCTGCCGACCCTGGGCGGGCAGACGGCCCTCACCACGGCCATCGCCCTGGACGCGAACGGCGTGCTCGAGAAGTACGGCGTCGAGCTCATCGGGGCGGACGTCGAGGCGATCAACCTCGCCGAGGACCGGGAGGCGTTCAAGGGCGTCGTGGAGCGCTGCGGCGCCGAGTCCGCCCGCTCCGTGATCGTGCACTCCATGCCGGAGGCCCTCGCCGCCGCCGAGGAGCTCGGCTACCCCATGGTCGTGCGCCCCTCCTTCACGATGGGCGGGCTCGGCTCGGGCATGGCCTACGACGAGGAGGACCTGCACCGCATCGCCGGCGCCGGCATCCAGTACAGCCCCACCTCCGAGGTGCTCCTCGAGGAGTCCATCCTCGGCTGGAAGGAGTACGAGCTGGAGATGATGCGCGACAAGCACGACAACGTCGTGGTCGTGTGCTCCATCGAGAACCTCGATCCCGTGGGCGTGCACACCGGGGACTCGATCACCGTGGCCCCGGCCATGACGCTCACCGACCGCGAGTACCAGAAGCTGCGCGACATCGCGATCGCCGTGATCCGCGAGGTCGGGGTGGACACCGGCGGGTGCAACGTCCAGTTCGCGGTCGAGCCCGACACCGGCCGCGTCGTGGTCATCGAGATGAACCCCCGCGTCTCCCGGTCCTCGGCGCTGGCCTCCAAGGCCACCGGCTTCCCGATCGCCAAGATCGCCACGAAGCTGTCGCTGGGCTACACCCTCGACGAGATCCCCAACGACATCACCCGCAAGACCCCCGCGTCCTTCGAGCCGACCCTGGACTACGTCGTCGTGAAGATCCCGCGCTTCGCGTTCGAGAAGTTCCCGGCCGCGGACCCCACGCTGACCACCACCATGAAGTCCGTCGGCGAGGCCATGGCGATCGGGCGCAACTTCACCGAGGCGCTGCAGAAGGCCATGCGCTCCCTCGAGCAGAAGGACTCCGACTTCTCCTTCGTGCGCCTTGAGCTCGACGACGACGCCCTGGCGCGGCTCGTCGAGACCACCCGGACGCCCACCACGGAGCGGCTCCGGCAGGTGCAGCAGGCGCTGCTCGCGGGGGCCTCGGTGGAGCGGCTCTTCGAGGCCACGGGCATCGACCCCTGGTTCCTCGACCAGCTGGTGCTGCTCAACGAGGTCGCGGACGTCGTGCGCGAGGACGCCGACCTCACGGTCCGCACCCTGCGCCTGGCCAAGCGACACGGCTTCTCGGACGCCCAGATCGGCGAGCTCGCCCACCTGGACGAGGACGTGGTCCGCGGCGTGCGCCACGCCCTGGGCATCCGGCCCGTGTTCAAGACCGTGGACACGTGCGCCGCGGAGTTCGAGGCGTTCACCCCGTACCACTACTCCTCCTACGACGAGGAGAACGAGGTCGGCCGGCACGAGCGGCCCTCGATCATGATCCTCGGCTCCGGGCCGAACCGGATCGGGCAGGGCATCGAGTTCGACTACTCGTGCGTGCACGCGTCCATGGCGCTGCGCGAGGCCGGGCACGAGACCGTCATGGTCAACTGCAACCCGGAGACCGTCTCCACCGACTACGACGTCTCCACGCGGCTGTACTTCGAACCGCTGACCTTCGAGGACGTCATGGAGGTCGTCGAGGCGGAGCGGCGCACCGGCGGGCTGCTGGGGGTGTTCGTGCAGCTGGGCGGGCAGACCCCCCTCAAGCTCGCCGCCCAGCTCAAGGCCGCGGGCGTGCCCGTGCTCGGCACCACCCCCGAGGCCATCGACCTCGCCGAGGACCGCGGCGAGTTCGCCCGCGTGCTCGCCGGGGCCGGTCTGCGCCAGCCGAAGAACGGCACGGCGTCCACCTTCGAGGCCGCCAAGCGGATCGCCGACGACATCGGCTACCCGGTGCTCGTGCGCCCCTCGTACGTGCTCGGCGGCCGAGGCATGGAGATCGTCTACGACGAGCCGGCCCTGGCCCGCTACCTGCAGAACGCCACCGAGGTCTCCGCCTCGCGGCCCGCGCTGATCGACAAGTTCCTCGAGGACGCCGTCGAGATCGACGTGGACGCCCTCTACGACGGCCGGGAGCTCTACGTCGGCGGGGTCATGGAGCACCTCGAGGAGGCCGGCATCCACTCCGGGGACTCCGCGTGCACACTGCCCTCCATCACCCTCGGCCCGGACGTGGTCGAGCGCGTGCGCGAGGCCACGCTGGCCATCGCCCGCGGGGTGGGCGTGTGCGGGCTCATCAACATCCAGTTCGCCGTGGCCTCCGACATCCTCTATGTCATCGAGGCGAACCCGCGGGCCTCCCGCACGGTGCCGTTCGTGTCCAAGGCCACGGGCGTGCAGCTCGCCAAGGCCGCCGCCCTCATCGGCACCGGCACGACCATCGCCCAGCTGCGGTCCGACGGCCACCTGCCGCAGCGGATCGACGGATCCACGCTGCCCGCCTCGGCCCCGGTGGCCGTGAAGGAGGCCGTGCTGCCCTTCGCCCGGTTCCGCACCGCCGAGGGCGCCGTGGTCGACTCCCTGCTGGGCCCGGAGATGCGCTCCACCGGCGAGGTCATGGGCCTGGACAAGTACTTCGACACCGCCTTCGCCAAGGCCCAGGCCGCGGCCAACGTGTCCCTGCCCACGTCCGGGCGGATGTTCGTCTCCGTGGCCAACAAGGACAAGCGCTCCTCGATCGCCTACGTGCGGATGTTCCGCGACCTCGGCTTCGAGATCCTCGCCACCGGCGGGACCGCCGACGTGCTGCGCCGCAACGGCATCGAGTCCACCGTGGTCCGCAAGATCCGGGAGACGGCCCCCGGAGAGCGGACCATCGTGGACCTCATCGCGGACGGGGAGATCGACCTGATCTTCAACACCCCGGCCGGCGGCGCCGCCCGGGGCGACGGCTACGAGATCCGCGCCGCCGCCACCAGCGTGGGTGTGCCCCTGATGACCACGGTCTCCGTGCTGGGCGCCGCTCTCCAGGCCGTCACGGCGCTGCGCGCCTACTCGTGGGACGTGACGAGCCTGCAGGAGCACGAGCTGCGCCTCGCGGAGCTGGTCCGCGCCGGCGAGCTCGAGGCCGCGCGTGCCTGAGCCCGTCCCCGCGGCGCCCGCCGCCCCCGGCCGCGCCCCCTTCGGGGCGCGGCTGGGCGCCGCGGCGGCCGTGCACGGGCCGCTGTGCGTGGGGATCGACCCGCACCCGGCGCTGCTGGACGACTGGGGCCTGCCCCGCACCGCCGAGGGCCTGCGCCGGTTCACGCTGACGGTCCTCGAGGCGGCCGCCGGGCACGCCGCCGCGATCAAGCCGCAGGTGGCGCTGTACGAGCCCTACGGCGCCGCCGGCTTCGCCGTGCTCGAGGAGGTGCTCGCGCAGGCGCGGGCGGCGGAGCTGCTGACCGTGGCCGACGCCAAGCGCGGGGACATCGGCTCCACGATGGAGGCCTACGCGGCCGCGTGGCTGGGGGAGGGCTCCCCGCTCGCGGCCGACGCCGTGACCCTCAGCCCCTACCTCGGCTTCGAGTCGCTGCGCCCTGCCCTGGACCTCGCGGCCCGCACCGGCCGTGGCACCTTCGTGCTCGCGCTCACCTCCAACCCCGAGGGCCGCTCCGTCCAGCACGTGGGCGGCCGCGGCTCGGTGGCGGGCGCCGTGTGCGCGGCGGCCGCCGCCGAGAACGCCCGGCTCCTCGGGGCCGGGGACGCCGCCGCGACGGGCCTGGGCTCCTGCGGGCTCGTGGTGGGCGCCACGGTCGGCGGCGCCCTGACCGAGCTCGGCATCGACCTCACGGCGGTGCGCGGCCCGCTGCTGGCCCCCGGCTACGGCGCGCAGGGCGCCCGCGCCGAGGAGCTGCCGGCCGTGTTCGGCGCCGCGGCCGGCCAGGTGCTCGCGGCTTCGAGCCGGGCGATCCTGCGCCGGGGGCCGGCGGTGGCCGCGCTGCGGGAGGCGGTCCGCCGCTCCGCGGCGGAGCTGGCGGACGCCCTGGGCTGAGCCCCGCAGGGGCTCCCACGCCTCCTCCGGCCGGCTCCCCGGCGACGAGACCCCTGGTCACGCCACGGTCGTGTCGCCTTGCGAAGCATCGATGTTCATGTAGTTTCTTTAGCAAACGGGCTGTCCGTCCCTCCGCGGGACGGGGGCTGCAGTCCGTGGCGACGAGGAGGAACCACATGGCACTGCGTCCGTTGACCGACGACGAGCGAGCCGCCGCGAGGGAGAAGGCCACCAGGGCACGGACGGCGCGCGCCGACGTGAAGAAGGGGCTGCGCGAACGCCGCATGACGGTCGCCGAGATCCTCGAGCGCGCGGACCGGGACGAGGCCGTGAGCCGGCTGAAGGTCTCGGACCTGCTCGAGGCCACCCCCGGCATCGGCAAGGTCCGCTCCGCGGCGATCATGGACGAGATCGGCATCGCCCGCACCCGGCGGCTGCGCGGGCTCGGCGTCCACCAGCGCAGGGCGCTCATCGAGCACCTCGACCGCTGACGCCCGCGGGCGGGGCGCGGAGGGCCCGGGCACGATCCGCTAGATTGGGGGAAACACCCCAGTCCCAGGAGGATGCCTGTGAGCCCCGACGCGCCCCGCGCCGCGCGCCCGTCCCTGACCGTGCTCGCCGGACCCACCGCCGTGGGCAAGGGCACGGTCTCGACCTACGTCCGGGACCACTACCCGCAGGTGTGGCTGTCCGTGTCCGCGACCACCCGGGACCCCCGCCCCGGGGAGGTCGACGGCACGCACTACTTCTTCGTCTCCGACGAGGAGTTCGACGCCATGGCCCGCGACGGCCGGCTGCTCGAGTGGGCCGTGGTGCACAACTCGCACCGCTACGGCACGCTGCGCTCCACGGTGGAGGAGGCCCTCGGGCGCGGGCGCAGCGTCCTGCTCGAGATCGACCTGCAGGGCGCCCGCCAGATCCGCAGCACCATGCCGGAGGCCACCTTCGTGTTCCTCGCCCCGCCGAGCTGGGACGAGATGGTCGCCCGGCTCGTCGGCCGGGGCACCGAGACGGCCGCCGAACAGCAGGTCCGGCTGGAAACCGCTAAACTGGAACTCGCGGCAGAGCCGGAGTTCGACCACACCGTGATCAACGACCGGGTCGAGCGCGCCGCCGCCGAACTCGTGCAGCTCATGGGGGTCGACCCCGAGCCGGCATCCTGAGACCCGTCCACCCCGTCTGGAGCAATCGCTTGTCTACCCACACCGAAGGCATCATCAACCCGCCGATCGACGCCCTGCTGAAGAAGTCCGACTCCAAGTACGGGCTCGTCATCTTCGGCGCCCGGCGGGCCCGGCAGATCAACGCCTACTACTCGCAGCTGCACGAGGGCCTGTTCGAGTACGTCGGCCCGCTCGTGGACACCCAGCTCAACGAGAAGCCGCTGTCGATCTCCTTCCGGGAGATCGACGAGGGCCTGATCGAGGGCCGCCCGGTCGAGCACGCCGGGTTCGCCGAGAACGGCCAGCTCACCACGGAGGCCGACCTCGCGGCCGACGTCTTCGGCGCGGACTTCTTCGCCCAGGGCACCGAGGAGGACGCCGTGGACTTCTCCGTGGACGCCGCCTTCTCCGGCGGCACCTCGGTGGACTTCTCCTCCGCCGCCGAGGCCTCTGCCCCCGAGCCGCTGGGCGACCTGCCCGGCAGCGGCGCGGCCATCGCCGCCGACAACGCCTCCGACGGCGCCGGCGACGCCGCGGACGCCGCCCCGGAGGAGCCGGGGCGGGAGCCCGGGGACCTCCAGGACCAGTGAGCCGCCCCGCTGCCCTGCGACGGGGCGCGGCGGCATGAGGATCGTCCTCGGCATCGGCGGGGGCATCGCCGCGTACAAGGCGGCGCTGCTCCTGCGCCTGTTCACCGAGAGCGGCCACACCGTGGTCCCCGTCCCCACCGCGTCCGCGCTGCGCTTCGTGGGCGCCCCCACCTGGGAGGCGCTCTCGGGCCAGCGGGTCAGCACGGACGTGTTCGACCGGGTGGACGAGGTCAACCACGTCCACCAGGGCCAGTCCGCCGACCTCGTCGTCGTCGCCCCCGCGACCGCCGACCTCCTGGCGCGCGCCGCCCACGGGCACGCCGACGACCTGCTGACCACCACGCTGCTCGCCACCCGGGCGCCGGTGCTGTTCGCCCCGGCCATGCACACCGAGATGTGGCTCAACCCCGCCGTGCAGGCCAACGTGGCGACCCTGCGCGCCCACGGGCACACCGTGCTGGAGCCCGCGGACGGCCGGCTCACCGGCCCGGACTCGGGCCCGGGCCGGCTCCCCGAGCCCGAGGTCGTGCGTGACGCCGCCCTGCGCCTGGCCGGGCGCGGCGACGCCCCCGACGGCCCGCTGGCCGGCGCCCGGGTGCTGGTGAGCGCGGGCGGCACCCGCGAGCCCCTCGACCCCGTGCGGTTCCTGGGCAACCGCTCCTCCGGCAAGCAGGGCGTGGCGATCGCCGCCGCCGCCCGGGACGCCGGGGCGGCGGTCACCCTCGTGGCCGCCCACCTGGAGACCCCGGTTCCCGCCGGCGTCGAGGTCGTGCACGCCGGCACCGCCGAGCAGCTGCGCCGGGCCTGCGTGCGCGCCGCCGCCCGGGCCGACGTGGTGGTGATGGCCGCCGCGGTGGCCGACTACCGCCCGGCCCGGATCGCCGACGCCAAGCTGAAGAAGTCCGAGGACGGCACCAACCCCGTGCTGGAGCTGGTGCGCAACCCCGACATCCTCAAGGAGCTCGTGGACCTGCGCAACACCGCCCGGCGCCGCCAGCTCCTCGTCGGCTTCGCCGCCGAGACCGGGGACGCCGAGACCGACCCGCTGACGTTCGGGCGCCGGAAGCTCGTGCGCAAGGGCTGCGACCTGCTGGCCGTCAACCACGTGGGCGAGAACCTCGTCTTCGGCCAGGACACCACCGCGGTGACCGTGCTCAGCGCCGCCGGAGCCCCCGAGCAGGAGCTCGAGGGCTCCAAGACGGACGTGGCGCGCGGGCTCGTGGCGCGGATCGCGCAGGAGCTGGCCGGCGTCCGCGCCGGAGCCTGACCCGTCCGGGCCGGCGGCGCCGGTCGGATCTGCGTCGGTCGGGGCTGTGGCGTCCGGGGCTGTGGCGTCCGGGGCGACCGGTAGTGTGGTCTCCCGTGAGCGAGACGACCCAGCACCTGAGACTGTTCACCTCCGAGTCCGTCACGGAGGGGCACCCCGACAAGATCTGCGACCAGATCAGCGACTCCATCCTCGACGACCTCCTGCGCCAGGACCCCGAGTCCTCCGTGGCGGTCGAGACCATGGTGACCACCGGGCTGGTCCACGTCGCCGGTGAGGTGAAGACCCGGGGCTACGTGGAGATCCCCAACGTGGTGCGCAAGACCCTGCTCGACATCGGCTACAACTCCTCGGTGCACGGCTTCGACGGCGAGTTCTGCGGGGTGTCCATCAGCGTGGGGGAGCAGTCCCCGGAGATCTACGAGGGCGTCTTCCAGTCCCTCGAGGTCCGCGAGGGCACCGCCCGCGACGCCCGCGACGCCCAGGGCGCCGGGGACCAGGGCATCATGTTCGGCTACGCGTCCGACGAGACCGAGGTCCTGATGCCGGCGCCGATCTTCCTCGCCCACCGCCTCTCGGAGCAGCTCACCCGTGTGCGCAAGACCGCCGTGCTGCCCGGTCTGCGCCCCGACGGCAAGACGCAGGTGACCCTCGGCTACGACGGCGACCGCCCCGTCTCCGTGGACACCGTGGTGGTCTCCTCCCAGCATGTGGAGGGCTACGACCTCGACCAGCTCGCCTCCGACCTGCGGCAGAGCGTGGTCACCCCCGTGCTGGAGGAGTCCGGGCTGGACCTGTCCGGCACCCAGATCATCATCAACCCGGCCGGCAACTTCGTCCGGGGCGGGCCCGTGGGGGACGCGGGCCTGACCGGCCGCAAGATCATCGTGGACACCTACGGCGGTATGGCCCGCCACGGCGGGGGCGCCTTCTCCGGCAAGGACCCGTCGAAGGTCGACCGCTCCGCGGCGTACGCGATGCGGTGGGTCGCCAAGAACGTGGTGGCCGCCGGCCTGGCCTCCCGCGTGGAGGTGCAGGTCGCCTACGCGATCGGCCGTGCCGCGCCCGTCGGGCTCTACGTGGAGACGTTCGGCACCGAGACCGTCGACCCCGCCCGGATCGAGCACGCCATCCGCGAGGTCTTCGACCTGCGGCCGCTGGCCATCATCGAAGACCTCGACCTCAAGCGGCCCATCTACGCGCGCACCGCCGCGCACGGGCACTTCGGCCGCTCCGGGGACGAGTTCACGTGGGAGCGCACCGACCGCGTCGCGGACCTGCGGTCGGCCGCCGGGGTCTGATCGTGGACCCGGAGGACGCCGGGGCCGCCGCGGAGGGCCCGCGGCAGCTGTCGCTCCTCTCGGGCTTCCCGCCCCGGCCGCCGCGCGAGGACGCGAAGGGCGTGGGCGCCGTGCTCCCGGCCGCCCAGAACCCCGTGGCCCGGGTGCTGCTGGACACCCACGTCCCGCACCTGGACCGCCCCTTCGACTACCTGGTGCCGGCCGAGCTGGACTCCGTCGCGGTGCCCGGCGCCCGCGTCAAGGTGGGCTTCGGCGGCCAGGAGCTGACGGGCTGGGTGCTCGGGCGCGCCGCCGAGTCCGAGGTCATGCACCGGATCCAGCCCCTGCGCCGGGTCCTGTCCCCGCTGCCGGTGCTCGCCCCGGAGATCGCCCGGCTGGCCGAGGACGTGGCCGCCCGCTCGGCCGGCACGGTCGCCGACGTCGTGCGGGTGGCCGTCCCGCCCCGCGTGGCCCGCGTCGAGAAGGAGGTCGAGCAGCGGCTGGCCGAGGCGCCGGGACACTCCACCGGTCTGTCCCCGCACGCCCCGGGTCCCTCCCACGACGCCGCGCTGGCGGACTACGCCGGTGGCACCGCGTTCCTGGCGGAGCTCGCCGCGGGGGCTTCGCCGCGGGCCGTGCTCGAGGTGCTCCCCGCCCACCCCGCCCACGACTGGACCGACGTCCTGGCCGCCGCGATCGGCGCGGCGTGGCGGGCCGGGCGCGGGGCCGTCGCGGTAGTGGCCGACCAGAAGGCGCTGGCGCGACTCGAGCGCTCGGTCGCGGACGAGATCGGCGGGGAGCACCTCGTGCGCCTGCACGCCGAGGACGGGCCCACGCCCCGCTACCGGGCGTTCCTCGCCGCGGCCACCGGTCAGATCCGGGTGGTGCTGGGCACCCGGTCCGCCGCCTACGCCCCCGTGGACGACCTCGGGCTCGTGGCCTGTTTCGACGACGGCGACGAGAACCTCGTGGAGCAGCGCGCCCCCTACCAGCACGTCCGCGACGTGCTGCTGCTGCGCGCCGGGCGCACCGGGTGCGCGGCGCTGTTCGCCGGCCACGCCGTCAGCCCCGAGGCCCAGCGGCTCGTCGTCTCCGGGTGGGCCCGCCGGATCGCCCCCGCACGGGACGTGCTGCGCGTCCACGCGCCCCGCATCGTCTCCACCGCGGACTCCTTCCACGCCGCCCGGGACCCGCTGGCCTCGCGGGCCCGGCTGCCCGAGACCGCCTACCGCGCCGCCCGGGAGGCCCTCGAGCGCGGACCCGTCCTGGTCCAGGTGGCGCGCGCCGGCTACGCCCCGCACCTCGCGTGCGAGCGCTGCCGGGAGCCCGCCCGGTGCACCGCCTGCGAGGGGCCCCTCGGGGTCGTGTCCCGGCGCGGAGTGCCCCGCTGCGGGTGGTGCGGCCGGTCGGCCCACTCGTGGTCCTGCGCCGCCTGCGGGTCCCCGCGGATGCGCCTGGTCACCGTCGGGGCGCTGCGCACCGCCGAGGAGCTCGGGCGGGCCTTCCCGAAGGTGCCCGTGGTGGCGTCCTCGGGGGACGCGGTGCGCACGGACGTCGCCGCCGCGCCCGCCCTCGTCGTGGCCACCCCCGGCGCCGAGCCGGTCGCGGAGAGCGGCTACGCGGCGGCCCTGCTGCTCGACGGCAACCAGATGCTGATGCGCCCCGCCCTGCGCGCCGCCGAGCAGACGCTGCGCCGGTGGTTCAACGCCGCCGCGCTGGTGCGCCGGGCGCGGGACGGCGGGATCGTGGTGGTCACCGCGGAGCACGAGGCCGCCGTGGGCGCCCTCGTGCGGTGGGACCCGGCCGGGTACGCCGAGCGGGAGCTGGTGGAGCGCCAGGCCCTGGGGCTGCCCCCGGCCGTGCGCTCGGCGGCCGTGACGGGCCCGGCCCGGGCCGTTGCGGCGTTCCTGGCCGACCTCGAGCTGCCGCCCGCCGTGCGGGTGGTGGGACCCGCTCCGCTGGAGGACCACGAGCCCGGACCGGAGGGGGAGCCGGCGCCGCACCGGGCGCTGCTGTTCTTCGGCTACGGCGCGGCCGGCGAGGTCACCCGCCGGCTGCGGGCCGCCCGCTCCAAGGCCTCCGCGCTGCGCAAGCACCCGCCGGTGCACGTGCGCTGCGACGTCACCGACCTGCTCTGAGGTCCGCCCCCGCGGGGGTCCCGGGGGCGCCGGCCCGCCCGGCGGCGGGGCCGGGTGTTGGCGCACGGGCCGCGGTGTGATTGGTTGGTGTCCTGGGGCCGCGCCGCGGCCCGGAGTCGGAGGCCGTCGTGGGCGAAGAGGTCAGTTCCCGCAGCTACACGCGCGAGCAGCGCCAGCGCTACCGGGAGAAGGTCCGCGTGGACCTCGACGTGTTCGAGCAGATGCTCGCCCGCTCCTCGTTCGACTTCGACCGGCCCATGACGGGCCTGGAGATCGAGCTCAACCTCGTCGACGAGCAATTCGACCCGCACTTCCACAACGACGAGGTGCTCGCCGCGATCGCCGACCCCGGGTACCAGACCGAGCTGGCGCGGTACAACATCGAGCTCAACGTCCCGCCGCGCCCCCTGCCCGGACGTGCGGCCCTGGAGCTCGAGGAGGACCTGCGCACCTCGCTCAACGCCGCGGACGCGGCGGCCCGGGGGGTCGGCTCGCGGATCGTGACCATCGGGATCCTGCCCACCCTGCGGCCCGAGCACTACGAGCAGGAGTGGATCAGCGACAACAACCGCTACACAGCGCTCAACGACTCGATCTTCGTGGCCCGCGGCGAGGACATCCGCCTCGAGATCCAGGGGCCGACCGGCGAGGGGATCGACACCTGGTGCGACTCGATCGCCCCCGAGTCGGCGTGCACCAGCGTCCAGCTGCACCTGCAGGTCGCCCCCGCGCAGTTCGCCGCCCACTGGAACGCCGCCCAGGCGCTGTCCGCCCCGCAGCTGGCCCTCGGGGCTAACAGCCCGTACTTCTACGGCCGCCGGCTGCACGCCGAGACGCGGATCGCGCTGTTCACCCAGGCCACGGACACCCGCCCGGTCGAGCTGAAGAACCAGGGGGTGCGCCCGCGGGTGTTCTTCGGCGAGCGGTGGATCACCTCCATCTTCGACCTGTTCGAGGAGAACGTCCGCTGGTTCCCCGCGCTGCTCGCCGAGAGCTCCGAGGAGGACCCGGCCGCCAAGCTGCGGGCCGGGATCGCCCCGGACCTCTCGGAGCTGCGGCTGCACAACGGGACGGTCTACCGCTGGAACCGGCCGATCTACGACGTCGTGGCCGGCCGGCCGCACCTGCGGGTCGAGAACCGGGTGCTGCCCGCGGGTCCGACGATCACCGACGTGATGGCCAACGCCGCGTTCTACTACGGGGCCGCGCGCGTGCTGGCCCGCCAGGAGCGTCCGGTGTGGACCCGGATGAGCTTCCCGGCCTGCGCGGAGAACTTCACCCGCGCGGCCCGGGACGGCATCGACGCCCGGCTCTACTGGCCGGGGTTCGGGGAGGTCAGCGCCGACGAGCTCGTGCTGCGCCACCTCCTCCCACTGGCCCACCAGGGCCTCGAGGAGTGGGGGGTGGCCCCGGAGGTGCGGGATCGCTACCTGGGCATCATCGAGGGCCGGTGCGTCTCCGGGGTCAACGGCGCGGTGTGGCAGACCCGGGCGGTCGAGCACTTCGAACGCCACGGCGCCGACCGGCCCACGGCGCTGCGCCGGATGTTGCAGGCCTACACCGAGCACATGGACGACAACGAGCCGGTGCACACCTGGCCGGTGCCGTAGGGCGGCCGACCTCAACAAGGTATTCCGGTGCCGGCCGTCCCACGGCCATGGACGTGGGACACCGCTCCAGGACCGGTCGAGCGGTCGAGCCCCTCTCCGACTCGGCCGGACAGTCGATCGGGTCCCCAGTACGTGGTGCCGAGGCGGCTTCTCGGCTCCGTCAGACCACCACCCTCCGTCGTTCTGAGTCGCAGATACGGCCGCGACTGTCCCGGAGGAGACGTGTTGCGACCGATGGGATGCGAGACGTCTCATCGGAGAAATTTTCGTCCGCATGTTTCCGCGGTTCAGTCTGTCTCGCATCCTTGTGCTTTATCCGCACCCCTAGAATCGGATACTCAACGTTGGTTGCGAGACATATGAGGTGGACGTGGGGAAGCTGATCGGGTATGCCCGAGTGTCGACACGGCAGCAAGACGCAGACCGCCAAGTGTCTGACCTGCTGGCCGCCGGCGTGCGGCGCGATGACATATATGTAGACAGTGGAGTGTCTGGAGGGCGTGCTTCGCGTCCGTCCTTGGACAAGGCAGTGGCCGCGCTCGAGGAGGGTGACACGCTGGTGATCACCACGCTGGACCGCCTGGGGCGGTCGACGCAGAACATGCTGGTCTTCGCCGAAGCGCTGCGGGGGAGAGGCGCTGGGTTGCGGGTGCTCAACCTCGGTGGGGGAGACGTGGACACCGCCACCCCGATGGGCTCGATGGTCTTCACCGTCATGGCCGCGCTGGCGCAGATGGAGTTGGAGATCAAGCGGGAGCGGATCACCGACTCGGTCGCCAAGCGCCGGGCCGCCGGCAAGGACCTCGGCGGGCGGCGCCAGACCTTCACCGACTCCCAGATCCGCAATGCGCTGCGACTCATTGATGGTGGAGAGCCAGCCACCCAGGTCGCCCGGGACCTCGGCATGTCCCGGGCTACTCTGTACCGGCGCATCCGGGAGCTGCCGCAGCCGACGCCCCTGTGAAGCCCGTCCTCGTGAAAGGAAGTCCTCAGCCAGTGAGCCGCGTGCGTGAAGTCCTGCGGATGCAGGCCTCCCACAACGACCACCACGTGGCCCTGCGCACCGCGATCGGGGTCGGCGTGCCCTTGCTGCTGCTCGTGGGGATCGGTCGGATCGACCTGGCGATCTTCGCCACCTTCGGGGCCTTCACAGGCATCTATGGGCGCAATCAGCCCCACCGTCAACGATTGATCCACCAGGCCACCGCCGGAACAACGCTACTGGTGACCATCCTGGTCGGGGCAGTGGCCTCCCGAGCCGGGATCGGGGACTGGGGCATCGTGGCCGGGGCCACGCTCGTGGCCGGGGCGGCCGCACTGGTAATCGGGCTGAGCCGGCTCAAGCCGGCGGGATCCCTGTTCCACATCTTCACCTTCGGCGCCATCGCCTCCGTGCCTACCCACCCGCCGCTGTGGCAAGGCCTCCTCACCGCCGCCCTGACCGTGGCCTTCGCTCTTGCGGTGAGTGTGGCCACCCGCCTCCTGCCCTCGCATCGCAGTCCATGGACGAGACCGACGACGACCCCGTTGACGAAGCCAGAACGCCGCACAGTCCTGCGGGAGGCCGCCCGGTACGCCATTGCTGCCGGGACGGCCGGGTCGATCGCCACGGCCCTGGGGATCGGCCACAACTACTGGGCCATGGTCGCTGCCGTCGTACCCCTGGTGGGACCCACCGTCACCCACCGCCTGGGGCGCGGAGTGAATCGTGTCCTGGGTACCACCATGGGCCTGGGGCTCACGCTGATGATCCTGCTCCTCGGGCTCGAACCGTGGGCCATGGTGCTGGTCATCGCGGTCCTGCAGTTCTGCACCGAGATGTTCGTCGTGCGGCAGTATGCCATCGCCCAGACCTTCGTGACCCCCATGGCGTTGATCAGCACCGAGCTGGCCCACCCCAGCCCGCCCGCCCTGGTCAT
Source organism: Kocuria sp. NPDC057446 (assembly GCF_042802875.1). Taxonomy (NCBI): domain Bacteria; kingdom Bacillati; phylum Actinomycetota; class Actinomycetes; order Micrococcales; family Micrococcaceae; genus Kocuria; species Kocuria sp. NPDC057446. Next base: position 31,417 of record NZ_JBHVDI010000027.1, read on the forward strand.
CCAGGACCGCGCGATCGAGACCCTCATCGGCTGCGCTGTCGGCTTCCTGGTCGTGCTCGCAGCGCACTTTCTCTCAGCATTGCGCGCCACCCGGGCCGCTGAGGTCTAGAAACCCCTCGGAGGAGTACGCCACCGGCGACTGTGCCTCCCTGGTGCCGGCGGCCACCCTTGGCCGTGGACCCTCCGGCCTGCGCCGGCCACCTGCAGGCCAGGCACACGAAGGGAGAAGGTCTGCACCAGCGTGGAGGAGGCGTTGAGGAGCATGTCGAGGAAATCCAGGGCCTTCGCCCTCTGAAAGTGGAGGCAAGAGATAGTGAAGGAACCTTTTCCGCTTTGCATATGGCCGGTTAGCGGCCGCCCCCTATGAAATGACGTCTAGGCCGGTCGTGAAGCTCTTGGATTGTGGGCATGCCGTCCGGGGTTCGACTCGGGAGAGCTAGAACGTGCGAGTGGACGTGGTTGACGCGCACATTGGTTAGGTGTGCAGGAAGGCGGCGCCGGCGCCCCGTGTGGGGTGCCGGCG